>NZ_ASZT02000215.1:0-6003 GCF_001006065.1 Sphingobacterium sp. IITKGP-BTPF85 | reverse complement strand
TTTTTTACAAAAAGCTGACAGTTAAAAAGTGTTAATATGGTGTAACATGTCGTTCTTGATACTACTTTTACCGCAAATATGAGAGCGCTGTATTTACTGGTCCTGATCTTCAATTTATTCCTATTACAGGGAGATGGAATTGTTTTGACCAACAGTCATTTTCATACTAGCACAGGGTCTGCTTCTTCCTTCCTAGGCAAGTCTCCTGAAACAAAAATAAAAAGTTCACATATCCATTCCATCTTCAGTAAAGCGTTAAATGAACGCACATATGAAATGACAGAAGATGATGTCGAGGATGAACTTGTTTTTGAATCACATACGATTACTGTTTTCAAAAACATTGCTTTGCTCAGTTATGCACTGGCACTGATTTTTGTTCTTAAAAATTTAAAGAACCTCCTATCGGTTTTTAAGACACAGCATTTTACTTCTACAAACAAATACATTTTACAGCGCGTCCTTCGCCTGTGATATCTCCCACTCTTCAGCATTAAAAAAATAGCTTAAATAGGCATCATAGCATGGTATATTTTCCAATCGCTATCTGTACTGTTGTTTAGCATTGTGTTCTGAAGAGCCTCTTCCGTCCTGGAATATTACCCAATTTATTACAATATATTAATAACTATTTCATCCATGAAAAGAATTAGCACAGGCATGCTTATAGGTCTGTATGCCTTATTGGTCCTAACAAGCTGTTCCCAAAAAAAAGAAGAAAAGATTGAGAACGTCCAGTATCAAGTAACCAATCCAATATTAATTGATACCACCCTCTCTAAAAACTATGTCTCCCAGATTCAATCGATCCGTAATATCGAGATCCGAGGTCTCGAAAAAGGATACTTACAACAGATTTATGTCGATGAAGGCCAGACTGTACAAGCGGGTCAGCTTTTATTTAAAATAATGCCTAAATTCTACGAAGCTGAGTATCTCAAAACGCAGGCACAAGTTAAAGCGGAAGAAATAGAACTTGAAAATACGAAAGCATTAGCAGATAAGAACATCGTTTCTAAAAATGAATTGGCGTTGGCACAAGCGAAAGTTGATCAGGCCAAAGCAGAAATGTCATTGGCAAAACTTCATGTAACGGCAACCGAGATTCGGGCTCCTTTCGCAGGAACCATCAACCGGATTCCCTTGAAACTTGGTAGTTTGGTCGATGAAGGTGAACTTCTTACCAGTTTATCCGACAACAGTCAGGTGTATGCTTATTTTAATGTATCGGAATCTGAATACCTCGACTACCAGACGAATACGGAAAATAGAGCCAACAATGAAGTGAATTTACTTCTTGCAAACAATCAGTTACTGAAATACAAAGGAAAAGTAGAAACCATAGAGAGTGAATTTAATAATGAAACAGGAAGTATTGCTTTTAGGGCACGCTTTCCTAATCCAGATAAACTTCTTAGAAATGGCGAGACAGGGCGTGTACAAATGCTTGTACGCTGAAACATGCCTTGATAATCCCACAAAAAGCTACTTATGAGATTCAGGATAAAACCTATGTTTTTGTCATTGACAAAAATGGAGTTGTTAAATCTAGAAACATCACCATTAGCAATGACCTTCCTGATCTGTATGTTATCTCTTCGGGACTGGCACCCACAGATAAAATATTGATCGATGGCGTTCAAAAGGTTAAAGATGACGATAAGATAAATTCGAATTTGTAGCGCCGCAGGAGGTTATGTCCCATTTGCAAATACACGCTCAATAATTCACCCCTAAAAAATTAACGATGTTTAATAAATTCATTCATAGACCAGTTCTGTCCATCGTCATTTCCTTGATTATTGTCTTTCTTGGAATATTGTCAATGCTCAAACTGCCCATCACGCAATTTCCATCCATCTCTCCACCTAAAGTAAACATAACGGCGGAGTATCCCGGAGCGAATGGCGAGCTGATGGTAAAATCGGTATTGATCCCCCTAGAGCGTGCGATCAATGGTGTACCCGGCATGAAATACATTACCTCAGATGCAGGTAATGACGGAGAGGCTTCTATTCAGGTTATTTTCAACCTGGGAACAGATCCCAATCTCGCTGCGGTCAATGTACAAAATAGGGTTTCCTCTGTTATCAATAAATTACCGCCTTTAGTCGTTCGCGAAGGTGTCAAAATAACCCGTGAAGAGTCTAACATGCTCGTATACGTCAATTTATTCAGTAAGGACCCCAAAGCCGATCAAAACTTCCTCTTCAACTACGGTGATATCAATATCCTATCCGAGCTGAAACGCATTGATGGTGTTGGAGTTGCCGACATTCTAGGTAACAGAGAATATGCCATGCGTATCTGGTTAAAACCAGATCGCATGCTGGCTTACAAAATATCTGCTGATGAAGTACTAAAAGCACTTGATGAACAAAGTTTGGAAGCCTCTCCTGGTAAAACGGGCGAAAGCTCTGGAAAGAGATCACAAGCATTTGAATATGTACTCAAATATCCAGGACGTTTCAATACCAAAGAGGGGTATGAAAACATCATCCTGAAATCAAATCCTAGCGGTGAAGTACTGCGTGTAAAAGATGTTGCTGATGTCGAATTTGGAAGCTCGATGTATGATATCTATTCTACGCTAAATGGTAGACCTTCCGCAGCTATTGTTATTAAACAGTCTTATGGAAGTAATGCGAGTGATGTTATTAAAAACATAAAAAGCAAATTAGCAGAAATAAAAGAAACGAGCTTTCCAAAAGGCATGGATTACGAGATCAGTTATGATGTTTCCAAATTTCTTGATGCATCTATTGAAAAGGTTATCCATACCCTTCTAGAAGCCTTCGTCTTAGTTGGTATCGTGGTATTTCTCTTTCTAGGAGATTGGAGGTCTACCCTTATTCCTGCTATGGCAGTTCCAGTTTCTTTGATCGGTACATTTGCGTTTATGTCTATATTTGGAATTACCCTCAATCTTATTACCCTATTTGCACTGGTCATGGCTATTGGGGTTGTGGTCGATGATGCCATTGTCGTCATTGAGCTGTACACGCCAAGATGGAGGAAAAAATCTGTCACCTCTCAAAGCGACGGAAGAAGCGATGCATGAGATAAGCGGGGCTATCGTAGCGATCACACTGGTTATGGCGGCAGTATTTATTCCAGTAGCATTCATGTCAGGACCTGTTGGTATCTTTTACAAGCAGTTCTCCATTACCATGGCCACAGCCATTATTTTATCTGGTGTGGTTGCGCTAACACTTACACCTGCGCTTTGCGCCATGATCCTAAAAAATGAACATGGACATCCAAAGAAAAAAACGCCATTAAATAGGTTCTTGACAAGCTTCAATAATCTTTTCACAAAAGGAGCTAATCGTTACCAAGATCTACTTCGTAAAATTGTTAATAAAAGACTGGTCACATTCGTACTCTTGGCAGCATTTTGTTCTGCGATCTTCTTTTTAAACAATAGCCTACCTTCTGGCTTCATTCCAAATGAAGATCAAGGCATGTTTTATGCCATTATTCAAACTCCTCCGGGGTCTACTCTAGAACGTACCAATCAAATTGCCGAAAAACTTCAGGCAATAGGTATGGGGATTGAAGGTGTAAAATCGATTTCTTCTCTGGCGGGTTATGAAATTCTAACTGAAGGTACCGGAGCTAATACTGGAACCTGTCTGATCAACTTAAAGAGTTGGGAAGACCGTAAAAACTCTGTTCAGGACGTGATGCACGAACTCGAAGAAAAGTCAAAAGATATTACCGGAGCTACAATTGAATTTTTTGGACCTCCGGCAGTACCCGGATACGGTGCCGCAGGTGGATTTGAATTGCGCCTTTTGGATAAAGCAGGTTCTGGTGACTTCAAAAAATGGAAACTGTAAGTAAAGATCTTGTAAAAGAATTGAGTAAACGCCCCGAACTGGCATCTGTCTTTACCTTTTACAGCGCTAGTTTCCCTCAGTTTATGTTGCATATCGACAACGAAAAAGCCGAACAAAAAGGAGTTACGATCGACAACGCGATGAGTACACTATCCACATTGGTAGGAAGTAATTACGAAACCAGTTTTATCAAATATGATCGGCAGTACAAGGTCATGGTACAGGCATTGCCGCAATATCGCGCACAGCCGGATGATATCCTGAAACTGTATGTGAAAAATAATCGGGATGAGATGGTTCCATATGCGGCATTTATGACATTGGAAAAAGTATATGGTCTTTCCGAAATTACAAGACACAACATGTACAACTCTTCAGAGATCAGCGGTTCTGCGGCCCCTGGATATAGCAGTGGTGAGGCGATTAAGGCTGTTACTGAAGTAGCCAAAGCATCCCTTCCAAGAGGATACGGTATTGAATGGGCAGGGATTTCAAAAGATGAAGTTTCCCGCGGAAACGAAGCGGTCTATATCTTTCTGATCTGTCTTACTTTCGTTTACATGATCTTAGCAGCGCAGTACGAAAGCTTTGTCTTGCCACTTGCAGTTGTACTTTCTTTACCTGCAGGTATTTTGGCGCATACTTCTTACTGAAAGTATTAGGTCTTGAAAACAACATTTATGCGCAGGTAGCCATGGTTATGCTCATTGGTTTGCTCGGTAAGAATGCGGTACTGATCATTGAATTTGCGGTACAAAAGCACAATGCCGGCAGTTCGGTTCTTGCTGCGGCAATCGAGGGAGCTGGGGTGCGATTCCGTCCGATCTTGATGACATCCTTTGCATTTATTGCGGGTCTTATTCCGCTGGTATTTGCTACAGGACCTGGAGCTATTGGAAATAAAACCATAGGAAGTGCTGCCGCCGGCGGTATGCTCATAGGAACCGTATTTGGTCTACTCATCATACCCGGACTATACTATATTTTCGGAAAAATTGCATCGAAAAGTAAATTAACGTCTTACGAAGACGAGAATCCATTATCAGAAGAAATCGATCACAATGTATAATATTAAGATAAGAAAGTGGATCGGAATAGCCGTTTTGTGCTTTATAGTCGCAAGCTGTAAAGTACCCGCTATTCCAATTGTAAAAGAGAACAAGGTACTTCCTGTAGCGTTTAATGACTCGACAGCTTCATCTCAAGACAGTTCAAACATGATTGTCACGCCATGGCGTGACTTCTTTTCAGATCATTACCTGAGCAGTCTGATTGATACAGCTTTGAAAAACAATCAGGAGCTTATGATCACTTTGCAAGAGATAGAAATTGCGAAGAGCGAAGTTAGGTTTAAACAAGGACAATTACTTCCTACTGTTGAAGCGAGAATCGGAAGCGGTGTGGAAAAAGTTGGACGCTATACAAGTCAGGGTGCAGGGGATGCGAGTACTGATATCGCACCCGGAAAGAAATTCCCTGATCCGCTCATGAATTATGAAGCTGCTCTTACCGGAAACTGGGAAATAGACATCTGGGGTAAATTGCACGATCAAAAAAAGGCCGCAATAGCCCGCTACCTCTCCACGATGGAAGGGAAAAACTTTGTTTTGACAAATTTAGTTGCTGAAGTGGCCAACAGCTACTACGAGTTACTTGCTTTAGATAACCAACTCGACGTCGTACAAGAAACTATCAAGCTCCAAAAAGTGCATTAGAGGTTATCCAAGCACAAAAAGAGGCCGCAAGATCAACCGAACTTGCAGTTCAGAAATTCAAAGCTGAAATGCTCAATTCACAAAGCTTAGCGTACGAGATCAAGCAGGATATTCAGGAAACTGAAAATAGGGTTAATCTTTTATTGGGACGATTTGCGCAAAGATCCCACGGGATAAGAACAGCTTTCTAACGATGATATCACCCGCGGTTCATAGTGGTATTCCTTCCCAGTTATTAGCCAATAGAGCAGATATCAGAAAAGCAGAATTGGATCTAGCGGCCGCAAAATTGGATGTTAAAGTTGCCCGTGCAGAATTCTATCCCTCTTTTAACATTTCTGCAACTTTAGGTTTAGAGGCCTTCAAACCCTCTTATTTTGTAAAAATGCCGGAGTCTATGTTATATTCGCTTGCTGGAGAACTTGCCATGCCTTTGATCAATAAAA
>NZ_ASZT02000214.1:0-6073 GCF_001006065.1 Sphingobacterium sp. IITKGP-BTPF85 | reverse complement strand
ATCACGCTTTTAAGCTGAATTAGCCGCAAAAGTGATTGAAACAGCTGAAGAAGTCGAAAAAATGACTTTTTAAGTGTGAATATAATTATAAAAATAAAGGGGGCTTAAGCCCCCGTTTATTTTTATAATTATAATTTTAGCTAAATGCTGTTCTACGTAATCGTAGCTTTTCTTTAAGCTCTCAAATTTATTAGGTAGATAGATATCATCTTGTTCAACAAAAGCATATTTTAAACCAGCTTTTGCTTTTGCCTGTGCGATAGCAATAAAATCAATATGGCCAGTTCCAACTTCTGTATATTTTACCTCTTTTGAAATTGCGCCAAAGTCTAATTTGTCAAATTCAGGTCCAACAATAGTTTTTGTAAATGCTTTATCCATATCCTTGATATGCCATAGTTTGAATCGGTCCGGGAATTTTTCAAATAAACTGACAGGGTTAATTCCTGCCTTTTCTGCCCAGTATAAATCAAGTTCAAAATCAACAAGGTCGGGCTCTGTAAAAGCCAACAATACTTCTTCCCCTTTGGTGCCATTTCCTAAATCTCTAAATTCCCAGAAATGATTATGGAAAGCAACCTTTAAACCATGTTTCTTAGCCGCTTCACCCGCTTTATTTAGCTGTTCAGCTATGTAAAGAAAATCATCCTTCTTTAAGGCAGAAATATCAAACATTGGAGAGACAGGAGCGATAACATATTCTTGTCCTAACTCTTTTGCCGCTTCAAAATAGATATTTAGATCCTCTTTATCTTGATGGTTTCGGCTGAAGTATTTTGACATATCGTAATGACCGCTATGCGATTTTAGGCCGTTATCGTCTAATACTTTTTTTAAACTTTTATAATCTAAACCCCAAAAACTTTTTGCTACAGTATCTATTCCATATGTTTCAACATGCTTATAACCTATTTTAGAAACCTGCTGTAAAGAATCGGTCGGGTTTGCAGTCATCAGATCTCGAATCGAATATAGTTGTACACCTATATTAGCAAAAGGTGAATCAATACCTGGTTTCTTACTTTCACAAGAAAGGAGCTGTGGTAGGAAATATGCTGCAGAAAGTCCAAGACCAGCTTTTTTGATAAATTGACGGCGTGAATTATTCATACTGTTTAATTTGTTTGTAGTTTAGTTTAAGGATTAAGTTACAACTAATTTTAAAGAAAACCATTATTATAAAATAAAAAATGGGGATATATAGCATACATCCCCATTTTAATATTCTCAGAAAAGAAAATTATACCGTCATGATATCTTTTTCTTTTAATTCTGCTAATTTATCAACTTTTGCAATATATAAATCAGTCAATTTCTGAACTTCAGCTTCACCAACTTTTATTTCGTCTTCAGAAGCACCGTCATTTTTCAATTTTTTCAAAGACTCATTTGTTTCTTTGCGGATATTACGAACAACAACACGACCTTTTTCAGTTTCTTCTTTTGCCTTTCTTACTAAATCACGTCTTCTTTCTTCTGTTAAAGCAGGAATTACCAAACGGATCACAATACCATCATTTTGTGGGTTAACACCTAAGTTAGCATCTGTGATAGCTTTTTCAATAGCATTGATCAATTGTTTTTCCCATGGTTGGATAACAATAGTACGTGCGTCAGTTGTATTAATATTACTAACTTGAGACAACGGAGTTGGAGATCCATAATAATCAACCGAAATGCCATCTAACATAGATGGTGAAGCTTTTCCGGCACGAATTTTTGTTAATTCTGATTCTGTAAAAGAAACAGCTTTGGACATATTCTCCTTACAATCGTCCAATTCAAGTGAAATCAATTCATTCATATCTTAATATCGTTTTTTTCTTTTTTATGATTAGCGTACGATAGTACCTACAGGCTCTCCGTTTGCTAATTTAGACAAGTTACCAGGCTTGTTCATATCGAACACAATAATTGGTAAGTTGTTTTCTTGACACAGTGTAAATGCTGTCATATCCATTACATTCAAACCTCTTTGATACACTTCTGTAAATGAAATTTCATCAAAACGTGTAGCTGAAGGATCTTTTTCAGGGTCTGCAGTATAAATACCATCAACACGAGTACCTTTTAAAACTGCATCTGCATTAATTTCAATCGCACGAAGTGAAGCTGCGGTGTCCGTCGTAAAATATGGGTTACCCGTTCCGGCTCCAAAGATAACAATACGACCTTTTTCAAGGTGACGCACAGCTCTTCTGCGAATAAAAGGCTCACAGATCTGCTCCATCTTAATAGCTGTCAACAAACGGGTTTTCAAACCTACTTTTTCAAGACCATCTTGCAACGCCATACTATTGATAACCGTTGCTAACATGCCCATATAATCCGCTTGTACACGGTCCATACCAGACTGTTCTGCACTTAAACCTCTATAGATATTACCTCCACCAATAACAATAGCAATTTCTAAGCCTTGAGTATGTAACTCTTTAATATCTTTTGCATATTGTGCAACTCTCTTGATGTCAATGCCATAGCTTTGATCTCCCATTAAGGATTCGCCGCTAAGTTTTAATAGGATACGTTTGTATTTCATAATTGTTTTTTTGGAAATTCTCCAAAGGCCAAAGATAAAATTTTTTTTTCATCCGATAAGGACGAATGTCATATTTATTAGGAATTTTTAACTTTTTCTATCACCTGTCTATAATATTCCTCGTATTGAGGCATAATATTACTAAGTTGGAATGTTTTAGCGCGCTCTAATGCGGCATCTTTAAACTTTTCTAAGCGATCATTATCCTCTAAAATATAGATTGCATTTTTCGCCATTTCATCAACATCACCAATATCACTTAAGAATCCTGTTTCTCCATTAACATTCAGTTCCGGTAAACCTCCCGTATTGGTTGAAATAACAGGAACTTTACAGGCCATTGCTTCCAAAGCGGCTAGACCAAAACTTTCAGAACTTGATGGCATTAAGAAAAGATCGGATACGGATAGAATTTCTTCAACAGCATCTTGTTTACCCAGAAAGCGAACATCTTGACATACACCAAGATCACGACATAATTCTTCAGCATTCGTCCGTTCTGGTCCATCACCAACCATTAATAGTTTACTGGGGATATGTTCATTTACTTTTTGAAATATGCGAATCACATCTCCCGTATTTTTAACTTTTCGAAAGTTGGAGGTATGAATCAAAATGCGTTCATTTCCAGGAGCAATAGCTCGTTTAAAATGAGAACGGTCTTTTATACTAAAGCGTTCCAGATCAATGAAATTAGGAATAACTTGAATGTCTCGCTTAATATCAAAATAAGTAAGCGTTTGATCCTTTAAACTCTGTGATACGGTAGTCACACCATCAGACTGATTAATTGAAAAAGTAACGACAGGGCTAAAGCTTTTATCTTTACCAACTAAAGTAATATCGGTCCCATGTAATGTCGTTACAACAGGAATATTGATGCCGTAAGTTAATAAGATTTGTTTAGCCATAAAAGCAGCTGAAGCATGTGGAATGGCATAGTGAACGTGGATGACGTCTAGTTTTTCAAAACGAACAACATCAACAAGTTTACTTGCTAAGGCGGATTCGTATGGCAAGAAATCAAAAAGAGGATATTGTGAAACAGCAACTTCGTGATAAAACAGATTTTCCGAAAAAAAATCCAAGCGGGCAGGTTGCCGGTAAGTGATGAAGTGAACCTGATGTCCATGCGTAGCTAAAGCCTTTCCAAGTTCTGTTGCTACGACGCCACTACCGCCGAATGTTGGATAACATACAATCCCTATTTTCATAATGCTTATTTATTTACTGCAAATTAAAGATTAATTTGTAAAACAGCCAATCACACGAATGCAATAATTTGTGAAGGACTATTTTCAGGTATTATGAATCGGTATTGCTGGTTTATTGGTGGAAATAAATTATCTTGTTATATATTAACTAAACTTATTATGAAGACTTTTGTAAGCAGTATATCTGGAAAGACATTTCCTATTACCAGTAAAGTGTTGGGATCTACATTAAGAACTTCTATTTTTGATCTTGTCAAGGAGGATTTTCCAGAATTTTCAAAAGAATCTCTCATTGCCTCTAGCGAACTGGATGGATATAAAGAAAAGTATATCTCAACTATCTTGAAAAATGAGCTGGGAGAGCTTACACGTTTAGATCAGCTGGTGATTGAGAGTATGAATAATAATCAGATGATTAGCGCATCTATTGACCAAGAGGAAGTTGCAGATTCTTTTGGGGAACGTATTGCAGATAGAGTTGCTGGCTTTGGAGGGAGCTGGACATTCATTTTATCCTTTTTAGGATTTTTAGTTTGTTGGATTGTGTTAAATATGTATTGGTTGAGTAACAAAGGATTTGACCCGTATCCATTTATATTGCTCAATTTGTTGTTATCCTGTATTGCTGCTTTACAGGCTCCCGTTATTATGATGAGTCAAAACAGACAAGAGGATAAAGACCGTAAAAGAGCGCAGAATGATTATATGGTCAATCTTAAAGCAGAATTGGAAATACGTACTTTACATGAAAAGATAGATCATTTATTGATTCATAAAGAACAGGAGCTTATCGAGATGCAGCAGTTCCAGTTAGATATCATAAAAGATCTAATCAATAAAATAGATAAGTTGGAAAGAAGTAACAATGGTAAATAAAGAATTATTATTAAGAGAATTAACCTTTAAATTTGCACGTTCGGGTGGAGCAGGGGGACAAAATGTCAATAAAGTTTCAACTAAGGTCCTGTTACAATGGCCAGTTTTGGCCAGTACATGCGTTGATGAGGATATGAAGAGTCTCATTATGGAAACATTAAGTAACCGTATCAATAAAGATGGTATATTTCAATTAGAATGTGATACAGATCGTTCTCAATTGAAAAACAAAGAAATTGCAATCGAACGATTTTTACATATTATCAAAACGACATTGACACCCGTAAAAGCACGGAAAAAAACAAAAATACCTTATCGGAAAGTTTTAGATAGGCTAGATAGAAAGGCGAAACAATCAGAAAAGAAAAGTAACCGACGTTGGAGTGCTGAATAGTGGCTATTAAAAACATCTTCAAGTTTAAAACTCAAATTTAAAATATAGCTCCTTAGGCGTATGCTATTTTATTCCTGTAAATATTGAAGGTAATTCTCCAGTATTTATAGGAATTTAATGAACCTAAATTACAGTTATCCCAAATGACCCTATTTAGCAATAGTCTCTTAGAATATGACAATGTAACTTTATTATTAATTTTAATTCATTGTATATCAGTATAATGTAATGTAAACTAAGAAATTAGTTTGATAACTAGGTTTTTAGTTTTATACTTGTTATATAATCGATTATCGGCAGACGTGCCATTTTAATAAATAGAGTTATGAACGAAATTAAAGAACTTACAAAAGCTGAAGAGCAAATCATGCATGAGCTTTGGGAAATGGATGGAGCCTTTGTTAAAGAAGTGATAGATCGTTTACCTGAGCCCAAACCAGCTTACAATACAGTCTCGACCATAGTGCGGATTTTAGAAACCAAGGGTTTCTTAGTGCACGAATCTTATGGGAAAAGTCATCGTTATATCCCTAAGATTACAAAAGAAGAGTATAAGAAACTGATTACAGGGAAACTTTTAAATAATTATTTTGATAATTCAGCGAGCAGCATGTTATCTTATTTTCTTGAAGAGAATAAACTTGATCTCGGCGAAGTCAACGAATTATTAGAGATGATTGCCAAACAAAAGAAAATTTAACGATTCAATCACTTAACACCTGAATTATGATAGCTTATCTGATTTTAGCAAACACAAGCCTTGTCATATGCTATTTACTTTATCATTTAGTCCTGAGAAAACTCACATTTTCCAAGGAAATCGGATCTATTTATTGGTTGCTGTACTATTGTCTTTTACATTACCAGCAATACAATTTGTAGATCTATCTGAAATGGATTATAAGACTACGTTAATTCCTGCTATTTCTCTGGAATTAACAGAATTTAGTATACCTGAAATTGAAATTGTGGGTAAACAGCAATTTTGGCAACTGCATTCGAATGTTGAACTCATTTATTGGGTCTCCATCATCATTGCTACTTCGTTTT
>NZ_ASZT02000213.1:0-6136 GCF_001006065.1 Sphingobacterium sp. IITKGP-BTPF85 | reverse complement strand
TTTGTTCCGCATCTGCCGGTTTCACTGTAGTCGCCGGTTTTGTTACTCTAGCCTTAAATCTGGGTTTAAATCCAGCAGGTTTGTTTGCCGTTTCAGCAGGTGTGTTCTGTTGATCCGTTTGATCAAGCTGTGCATCTACTTTTTGTTCCGTATCTGTCGGTTCTACTACAGTCACCGGTTTTGTTACACCGGCCTTAAATCTGGGTTTAAATCCAGCAGGTTTAGTCGTAATATCTGCTGGAAGATCAACTTGTTCTTTTTTATCGTCGGTGTTTTCTGTACCGGAAGCGGGCTCGGATACAGGTGACGATGTTACTCCGGCCTTAAATCTAGGTTTGAATCCGGCCGGTTTTGCTGTTACTTCTTGTGATATGGCAGCATTCTGCGTTTTTTCGACATCCTCATTTTTCAATTCTGTTTCAGTAGCAGGAACTATGGCAGGTTTTACCATTGTTTTAAAGCGTGGTTTAAAACCTGTAGATGGACTGGACGTTTCAGCCGCGACAACTGGTTGTTCTTTTACAATTGGAGCAGGTTGTTGTATTTCTTTCTTGTCAACTACAACCTCTTCTAATCGATAACTTTTTCGTAGTCTATTGAACCAAAATTTCTTGGTATGGTCAAAACTTTTTGCACCCATAGCCCTATAGTGCTTTTTAAATTCTTCATAAAGTGAGTTGTCTGCTTTTTTTAAAGCAGTTAAATCAATCTTTTTTTAGCGAAAAATTCTTCAAAAGTCATCCTGAAAATATTTAGTCTATTACAAATGTATACTATTTTATTAAGCTTTAATAGCTTGGGTGCTATTTTGAGATAATTTCGGGTATAAAAAGAGCGACTAGCGCTCTTTTTTTATGTTGTCAGAAAAATATTAAGCCATGTTGTGATATACAGCTTGTACATCATCATCTTCTTCAATCTTGTCGATTAGTTTTAATACATCTGCAGCATCCTCTTCCGAGATATCGGAATGTGATAAAGCAATACGTTCAAGTTTTGCTGAAGAAACTGCTATTCCTTTTTCCTCCAGTAGACGTTGCATATTCCCAAAATCTTCAAATGAAGTTTGGACAACAACTACATCATTTCCCTCTTCATCAGATTCGACGTACAATTCTTCAAGACCGCCGTCAATGAGTTCCAATTCTAATTCCTCTACATCCAGATCTTCTGTTGCAGGAAATCTAAAAAGAGATTTACGGTTGAAAATAAAGTCCAAAGATCCTGTTTTACCCAATGTGCCACCAGCTTTAGTGAAATAGCTACGGATATTTGCAACAGTTCTATTTGTGTTATCGGTTGCTGTTTCAATTAAGATAGGCACTCCGTGAGGACCGTATCCTTCATATACATATTCTTCATAGCCCTTAGAATCTTTTTCAGAAGCTCTTTTTATAGCTGCTTCTACACGATCTTTAGGCATATTTACAGCTTTCGCATTGTTTATCGCTGTACGTAATCTAGAATTTGATTCTGGGTGAGGACCACCTTCCTTCACCGCAATTGCAATTTCTTTTCCTAAACGCGTAAATTGGATTGCCATTTTGGCCCAGCGTTTAAACTTACGTTCCTTTCTAAATTCGAAAGCTCTTCCCATGTTATATTTTGTTTGTTTTAAGATTCTCTATCATTTCGACAGTAAGCTTTGCTAAATCAAAAGCAGGCTTCCAGTTCCAATCTGCTCTTGCTGGAGAGTCCTCAATACTAGCTGGCCAAGAATCTGCAATGGCTTGTCTAGGATCATTCTCCGAGTAAGTGATTGTAAAATTAGGAAGAATTTTTTTAATTTCTTCAGCTAGTTCTTTTGGCGTAAAACTTACACCTGTTAAATTATAGCTTGAGCGAATCGTTAAACTTCTTTTGGTGCATCCATCAACTGTAAAGTACCGCGGATAGCATCGTCCATATATAACATCGGTAGTGCTGTATCTTCAGATAAGAAACACTCATACGTTCCTTTCTTCAGTGCGTCATAGAAAATATGAACAGCATAATCTGTTGTACCTCCTCCTGGTTCAGCTTTCCATGATATAATACCCGGGTAGCGAATGCTACGGATATCTAATCCACGGTTTTCTTGATACCATTCAACTAGTCGTTCGCCGGCAAGTTTGCTGATTCCATAAATGGTATTTGGATCCATCACACAGTATTGGTCTGTATTCGTTTTAGGCGAATGAGGTCCAAATACTGCGATTGAGCTCGGCCAAAATATTTTTGACACCTTATATTCAACTGCAAGATCAAGCACATTGAGCAGACCGTTCATGTTAAGGTCCCAAGCTTTTTGTGGATATATTTCACCAGTCGCCGATAACATGGCCGCTAATAAATATACTTGTGTTGGTTTATATTTTTGGAAAAGGGATTCTATTGCACTTTTGTCAAGTACATTAAGGGTTTCAAAGATTTCCCCGTCCTTTAAATTTTGAGGTTCTCTAATGTCGGAAGTAACGACATTTTCAATACCAAATTTTTCTCTTAAAGCTGTAGCCAATTCAGTTCCGATTTGACCATTTGCACCGATTATAATAATGCTTTCTTTCATCGATGCAAATATAGTATTTTTATTATCCTAACCAATGCTTTGAAACCATTGAAATGACTGTCGAATATTCTTTTTTTAGTCTCATAAAGTCTTTACTGTCACGATATTCGGATCATTTGCTGTTTCGTTTTAGCTTTTTTTTGAGCTTTTTTTAGCTCTTTTTTTTAGTGTTTATTTTTCATTTATGACGCTTTTCTAGGAGAGCAATCGATTGCTTATTTTTGCATTGTGTAACGTGACATGTGTTGATTTATTTTATTATGAAAAGTTGTAATTTTAGAATAGTTCAGCGGGATATTATTTTAAGATATTTTATTAAAAATAGCATTAGGCTATTGATATTACTATTGATTAATCTATTTTTTGCAATAATCATTAAATATTAGCCCTTAATTTCGTAAGTTTGAGAAATAAGAATGTTCTCATTTGTACATTCGTAATACATTTTATAACAAATTAAAGAAAAAGTAGCAAGATGAAAGTCGCAGTAGTCGGCGCAACAGGCCTTGTAGGTACTGAGATGTTAACAGTGTTAGCAGCGCGCAATTTCCCAGTTTCAGAATTAATTCCAGTAGCTTCAGAGCGTAGTAAGGGTAAGGAAATTGATTTTAAGGGAAAGAAGTATAAGGTGGTTACTCCATCTGAAGCTATTGCTTTAAAACCTGATGTTGCTTTGTTCTCTGCTGGTGGAGGTACTTCTTTAGAGTATGCGCCATTATTTGCCGCTGCTGGAATTACAGTTATTGACAATTCTTCTGCTTGGCGTATGGACCCGACCAAGAAATTGGTTGTTCCGGAAGTTAATGGAGATGTATTAACTGCTGAAGATAAAATTATAGCCAATCCAAACTGTTCAACCATACAGATGGTCGTTGCTTTAAAGCCGTTGCATGACAAGTATAAAATTAAGCGAGTTGTCGTTTCTACTTATCAGTCTGTGACTGGTACAGGGGTTAAAGCTGTCGAGCAATTGATGAATGAGCGTGCGGGTATTAAGGATGGCGAGAAAGCTTATGCTTACGAGATCGATTTAAATGTTATTCCTCAAATTGATGTATTCCAAGAAAATGGTTATACAAAAGAGGAAATGAAAATGATTTTGGAAACAAATAAGATTATGGGTGATGATTCCATTAAAGTGACTGCAACTACCGTTCGTATTCCAGTAATGGGTGGACACTCTGAATCATTAAATATTGAGTTTGAGCGTGATTTTGATTTAGCAGATGTTCGTGAAGCATTAGCCGCTCAAAGCGGTGTTATTGTCGTTGATGATCCAGCTAATTTGCAGTATCCGATGCCAAAAGATGCACACGGTAGAGATGAAGTATTTGTCGGCCGTATTCGTCGTGATGATTCACAAGCAAATACGTTAAATATGTGGGTAGTTGCAGATAATTTGCGTAAAGGTGCCGCAACTAATACCATTCAAATTGCAGAAACATTAAGAGAAAAGGGATTAATTTAATCTGATCTTCATATACGTAAAGAGCTATATCAACACATTGATATAGCTCTTTTTTGTTTTGGGACCTGCTCCACCATTGTATTTCCTCTTAATTGCACATCAACCACTTTAAAATAATCTTCTCTCTTTTACTCATTACAACTAAAGCCCCTTCTTATTTTCAACCTTTCTTGTACGATATTACTGCTTTATGTACATAAAAGTAATTGGAGTCCACATCAAAAGCAATATTTCTTCACTTAGCGCTTGTGTTTCAAATGCTATTTTGTGGATTGATTTCTTGTAGGTCTACGCTAGGGACCTGCTAAGAACCAAATAGGGCCCAACTTATAGATGTGAGTAGGGTGTGAAAGCTGTGTTCCCAAAGAGAAAGCACGATGTAATATGGACTTACCGTGGTTAAACTTATAACATGGTACAAATTTGGTCATAACCTGCTCCCTCGCTGTTCGGTTTTATTACCGTTAAACTTGCGCTAATTCTAGCTACTGTATTTGTCTTCTTATTCTTTAATTTACGGTACTGCTCTTAGAGTCTCTCGTCAATGAATAGGTTGTGACGTATCTGAGATGCGCTTCCGAATCAATCTTTTAAAATGTGGTAATAGAAAATATTAGGATAATATGTTAGACACTCCAATACTTGAATTAAATTCATAGGTTGGTTTACTTTTCATGCTTATTCTTTGGCGAATGCCTCCGTATCTCTGGAGCGTGAGAAATATCGATTTGGCTTCAGGATGAATAATCTAACCAACAGTAATTATTTCGCGGGAGATGGAGTTATTGTGGCGTAGATGCCTCGTAACCTTGTAACGAAAGTAGTCTTAAGTTGTAAAATAAAGCCGAATCAACGAAGTGCGATTAATGGTTCGCCTCACTTCTCGATGTTACCTTGCTTAGGAAAGCTTTTTTTAATAGTAAAGGGGCTGTATTACGATACAGCCCCTTTACTATGGTATTTTTTTAAACTATTTTACTGGAACAAATTTCCAAGTATCGTAGTATTTGTTTGATCCATTTTGACCAGTAGTAATATAACCTACATTGTCGATTCCAAATCCAACAGCATCTTGTCTAACTTGACCTTGGAAACCTTGGTTGTCATCGTTCCAAACATCAGTTCCAGGGTTATATTCCCAGATCGTGTTGATTGCCGTATTTTTTCTACCACCTACTACATATGCTAGATTGTTCAGTACAAAAGTAGATGCGCTTGAACGTGTTAAGTTGTATGTGTAAGAGTTATCACTACGATCTAAATCATTTAATGGAGTCCATTTGGTACCATCAAATTTAAAGAAATCTTCAGGGTATGAGCTATTGTCGATACCACCACCTACGTAAGCGACGTTATTGATCACAAAAGCAAATCCATATCTTCTGTTCGATTTTAATGGGCTTTCAACAGGAGTCCATGAGTTATCTGTAGGATTGTATTTGTAGAATGATTTAACGTTAGTATTGTTATCGTTTCCTTTAGAACCTGTACCTACATAACCGAAACCACCAATTGAAAAAGCAACTGCACCATAACGAGCTGCGTCAGCAGGTAGGTCAGCAATTTTAGTCCAAGTGTTAGCTGAAACATCATATTTATAGAAATCTGATAATGCATTTGCTCCATCATAACCAGACCCTACATATCCATTGTTTCCAATTGAAAAAGCAACAGCAGCGTAACGAGCTGATCCTGGGAATTCAGCCTTTTGCGACCAAGTTCCTGAGCTTGCGTTGTATGCCCAAATATCTTTTTTAGGCACAGATACTTGACCTTCTGTCGCAAGACCAGTTGCTACATAAGCGATATTGTTAATTAAGAAAGATACTGCCCCACTTCTTGCGCCACCATCGAAAGCAGAACCTTTAGTCCATTCTGTTACTTCTTCTGTAGTATCATCATCCTTTGATTTACAAGAGTAAGTAGAGAAAGTAACGACGCACGCTAATAATATTAGTAGCCAATTTTTCTTGTTCATAAACTGTTAAAATTTAGTATATAAGATGTTTAATTTTATTCTTGGTTTGTTATTTGCATCCTTTGCAATAATAAGTCGATCTGTAGTTGCGAATAAACTACCTTTTGCGGCCGGACTCAAGAATAAAGATGTGTTAAAAGTA
>NZ_ASZT02000212.1:0-6166 GCF_001006065.1 Sphingobacterium sp. IITKGP-BTPF85 | reverse complement strand
CCAACCCCCTATTATCCCCCTATTAACTCCCTGTTAATACCCTATTAAATAATAACACTTTCCCAATTTGATCCGAATCAATTTGAATTACTTTCTACATTTGCTAAGTTTGTATATTCCGCACCATCAACGCATATATCCAGGTGCTTTACTTTAAGAAAGATCAAGATGAAAGTCATTGCTATAGGCCGTAACTATGTAGACCACGCTAAAGAACTGAACAACCCTATCCCACAAGAGCCTGTTGTATTCATGAAACCCGACACCTCTTTATTGAAGGATAACAAAGACTTTTATTATCCAGAGTTTTCTAACGATATTCACTACGAAGCGGAAATCGTATTACGCATCTGTAAAGAAGGAAAACATGTAAGCCAAAAATTCGCAAACACATATTTTGATGCCATCGGACTCGGTATTGACTTCACAGCGCGAGACATACAACAAAAACACAAAGAGAAGGGTCTTCCCTGGGAGTTAGCAAAATCTTTTGATGGCTCAGCTGTCATCAGCCCGTTGATTCCAAAGGAAGAGATTGATGATCTTAAAAATCTTGATTTCTCCTTGCTAAAGAACAAAGAAACCGTGCAGCAGGGAAATACAAAGGATCTGATTTTTTCATTTGACGATTTGATAGTTTATATCTCCAAGTTCATTACTTTACGAAAGGGAGATCTTATTTACACAGGTACTCCTGCAGGAGTTGGTCCCGTTGTAATCGGTGATACTTTAGTTGGTTTTATTGGTGAGAAACAAATGTTTAGTTGCACCATAAAGTAAGGTCTATGAAAAAATTAACCGCAATAATCGGGATGTTTGCACTTGTTTCCAACACACTCCATGCACAGGATATCATCAAACATCGTCAATACCCTCAAAATTATTTTAGACCGCCTATGGATATTGCTCCGCAAGCCTCGGGTTCATTCGGAGAATTGAGAGCAACACATTTCCATGGCGGTGATGACTATCGGACGCAACAAAAAATAAATATACCAGTATATGCCGTTGCAGACGGTTTTGTTTCGCGTATCCGTGTACAGATCGGTGGTGGAGGGAATTCCATTTACCTCGATCATCCAAATGGCTATACTTCTGTATACCTACATTTAGAAAGCTTCAATAATGAGCTCAATGCTTTTATAAAAGCAGAGCAGTATAAACAAAAACGTTTTGACGTCGACCTATTTCTAAAACCTGGTCAGTTCAATTTGAAGAAAGGACAACTTCTGGCAAACTCAGGAAATACAGGAGGATCTGCAGGTCCACATCTTCATTTTGAAATTCGCGATACAAAACAGCAGCTTCCTTTCAACACACAACTTTTTGGACTTACATTTCCAGATGGTATTAAGCCTATCATACGAGGTGTAACGCTATATGATCTGGACAATCCTATTTTCGATGAAAATACTCCCCGCAGGCATCAGACTGTAAAAGCATTGGCCAATGGTAATTATAGTCTCGCAGGTAGTTCACCGATTCCTGTTAATGGTAAATTTGGTTTAGGGATCAATACCGTAGATAGGCGTAAAGGAATCTCCTTTACTTACGGTGTATATTCAATAGAATTATTTTTAGATAATAAAAATATCAGTACAGTACTCTTCGAAGCTATTCCTTTTGATAAGACCCGTGCTATCCACTCCTATATCGATTATCCTTATTGGAAAAAATCAAATGTACGCGTACAAAAGAGTTTTAAGCAACCGGGAAATCCAATCGATATCTATGCACAATTGGACAACAGCGGTGTTATGGAACTTAAAGATGATAAAGTACATCAGGTTCGTTATGTTGTCAAAGATGTTCAGGGCAATGCCACAGAAATAAATTTCGAAGTGCAACGAAATACAAACTATGTAGTCAAAAACAATCCGTCAAACGCTGGTAAATACTTCAACTTCCTACTGGACAACATTTACCAAGCAGACAATTTTAAAGTAACCATACCCAAAAATACGCTATATGACAATTTAAACTTTACTTATAGTGAAGGTCAAAAACCAGCCAACGGTTATTCTCAATTACATCGCGTCCATAATAAATTTACGCCTGTATTTGGTTCGTACACATTAAGCATTAGGCCAACTGCCGACCTGAAGAAAGAACTGTACAGCAAAGCTCTTCTCGTTTCAACAGATGGTGGTGCACAGGGTGGAAAATATGAAAATGGTTTAGTAACAGCGTCGGTACGCAGTTTTGGCGACTTCTATGTAGCAGTTGATACGATAGCTCCAACCATCACAGCCCGCAATCTCGTTAACAATAAAAATGTCGGTGCACAAAAGCAAATTGACTTTACCATTCAGACAACCTATCCGGTATACAGTCATTTAATGCATATATTGATGGCGAATGGGTGCTGATGAAATATGACCCAAAAAATCGTCATATCTGGCATAACTTCGAATCCACTTTAGGATCCGGAAAACATAGCTTTAAGCTCGAGGTCAAAGACTGGAAAGATAATGTCAGGGTTTATGAAGCAAGTTTCACCAGATAATCAGTATCTTGTTCATTAGATTAATTAATAACACATATGGCTACATTAGAAATAGGACAGAAAGCGCCTGCAATAACGGCTAAGAACCAAAATGGAGAAAGTATTTCTTTGTCAGATTTTATTGGAACGAAGGTGATTTTATATTTCTACCCAAAAGATAATACACCAGGTTGCACAACAGAGGCTTGCAATTTTAGAGATAATTATCAGTCTTTAAAGAAAGATGGATTTGAAATTATCGGCGTAAGTATCGATGGAGAAGCTTCTCATCAAAAGTTCATCAACAAACATGAACTTCCCTTTCAATTACTGGTTGATGAAGATCAGAAAATTGTCAATGATTATGGTGTTTGGGTAGAAAAAAACATGTACGGTAAAAAATATATGGGAACTGCACGCACAACATTTGTTATTGATGAACAAGGAAATATTGCTCACATCATTAAAAAGGTGGACAATAAGAATGCGTCTCAACAAATTCGTGATCTTATAAAATAATACTTAACAGTACTAGAATCATGATAAAAGAGTTTGCGGACTTGCATTTATATACATGGCCTGCATGCGATTATCATTATCTAATTACGACTATCTAAAATCTAAATACTAATATTTATATTTGCTACTTATGAGCAAACAAACAGACGACTTCTTTAAAAGTATAGTATCCCACTCAAAGGAATATGGTTTTGTATTCCAATCAAGTGAAATATATGATGGCTTAAGTGCTGTCTATGATTACGGTCAATTAGGTTCTGAATTAAAAAATAATTTAAAGACCTATTGGTGGAAATCCATGGTGCAATTGCATGAAAACATTGTCGGTATCGATGCTGCGATCTTTATGCACCCAACGACCTGGAAAGCTTCAGGCCACGTGGACGGGTTTAATGATCCCATGATCGACAACAAAGATTCTAAGAAACGTTACCGTGCTGATCAATTGATCGAAGATAAAATAGCGCGTTACGAAGCAGATGGTAAAACTGATAAAGCTGCTGCGCTATTAGAAGCATTGAACGTTGCCTTGAATGCTGATGATCTTGCTGGTTTAAAAACTATTATTGAAGATCACAATATCGTTTGTCCTGTTTCTGGAACTAAAAACTGGACTGATGTACGTCAGTTCAACTTGATGTTTGCTACCCAAATGGGTGCTATGGCAGATGGTGCTGAACAAGTATATTTACGTCCCGAAACTGCTCAAGGTATTTTTGTTAACTTCTTAAATGTTCAAAAAACTGGCCGCATGAAAATTCCTTTCGGAATTGCTCAAATTGGTAAAGCATTCCGTAACGAAGTTATTGCTCGTCAATTCATTATGCGTATGCGTGAATTTGAACAAATGGAATTACAATTTTTTGTTCGCCCAGGTACAGAAATGGAATGGTACAATAAATGGAAAGAAACCCGTCTTAAATGGCATTTAGCTTTAGGTTTCAACCCTGATAACTACCGTTACCACAATCACGATAAATTAGCTCATTATGCGAATGCGGCAGTAGATATTGAATTCAACTTCCCATTTGGATTTAAAGAGGTTGAAGGTATCCACTCCAGAACTGATTTTGATTTAAAACAACACCAAGAGTTCTCTGGTAAAAAAATGCAATATTTTGATACAGAGATCAATCAGAACTATATCCCTTACGTAGTCGAAACTTCTATCGGTTAGATCGTCTGTTCTTAACAGTTCTATGTAATTCATTGGTTCAAGAAGATCTTTCAACACCTGAAAAGCAAGATTCACGTGTCGTATTGAAATTCCCTCCTGCAATTGCACCTGTTAAAGCGGCCATCTTACCTTTAACAAAAAAGACGGTCTTCCAGAAAAAGCACGTGAGATTATGGCTGTATTAAAATTGGATTACAATGTACAGTATGATGAAAAAGATTCAATTGGTAAACGATACCGTCGTCAAGATGCAATCGGTACGCCAATCTGTATCACAGTAGACCATCAGTCATTAGAAGACAATATGGTTACCATCCGTCACCGTGACTCCATGCAACAGGAACGTGTAGCAATTGCAGACTTAGAGAAATTTGTTGCTGATCTAGTTGGTTGGAACACACTTTTGAAAAAAGTATTGTAATCTCTTAAATAAACAAAAAAGAGCTTGCTGTTGAACGGCAAGCTCTTTTTTTGTTTCGAAATTTAATTAAACAACGTTGGTTGTCGATATTTAACTTTAAAAATCAACATCGATGTTCCATCCCATTTTTCATTCTTCCGTATTATAAATCCTTGTCCAGGATTGATTTCTTCTAATAATAAGCCCTTAAAAAGAACCTGCATATTATTCTTAACTTCACTTTTTAATTCAAATGATCTAATAACAGATCCCTTTTCGTAAACGGTGAGTTCATACTTGATCGTTTTATTTGTATCATGAAACCCCATAAATTGATTAAAAAAGAAACTTTTATTATTCTCTGTAAAATTGGGTTCGATCTTCAAGAAAGTCGCATCCAACTGACTGTTGCTGCTGTTACTAAAGGGATAATAATAAAAGCCGGGATGCTTTTGCTGTATTCGGATACTATCAATATGACTTAAATCAACTATATCGGTAAACTCTACTTTCACCTCACTGTATAAACGTTTTAATAGCAATGTCCTTTCTATAGACTGTTTAACCTCAAAGGTATCTCGAACCGCATAAATCTCGGCTTCCTTCTCCATAAATGAATTACTGATATAAAATCCATTGCGATTGGTACTATTAGCAAACACGATAGGACTATTGGAATTTTTTGTCAGTACACTCAAATAATATGTCCCCAATGGCAGATCAACCGCAAAAGTTTCCGCTGCTGAGATACCGCCCTGTTTGACCAGTTCATTACCTGAAGCATTATAAATATGATAATATAATTTGTTTTGTAATGCTGTATCGTTCACAACTCCATTAATCAAAACATTATCAAGTTTAAATGTACTGCTGGTCGGATTATAAATGCTTCCAGGCGGGCGTTACCGGAATACAAACGTATACGTATCCAAACGGCCTCTTTACCCATAACCGGTATCGCATTCAGAGATTGAGAGATTGGGAGCTTTGATATACCAGTGCTTGTTAAATCCAGTGGATAGTGAATCGTATCCGACAATTTCGAAAAGTTTGAACCCTTATCGGTCGAATAATCGATCAATAAGGCACGTGGACCTGTCCCCGAACTATTCACATCTAGACTCAGATTACTGAGCAATTCGATCTGCTGTGCGGGAAGTTTAAAAAGGATTGACTCCACCCCTCTAAAACTAATTGATTTGCCTGTAGTAGGCCATCCTGCGGTAAAACCGTAATCAACTTTCCCATTATTATAATCAATAACAGGTAACGGATTAAATGCAATAATAGGATCTGCATTTCCTAGATCGAAGTCCCATTTAAATAAAGTTTCTTCCTGAGAATTAACAGAGGCTTTTGAGGAAACTAATTTCCTAGCGCCATTTGCCCTTTGAAGCGGCGATACAATACTTTCAAAATCTTTAATTTTGAACTTTACTGAGAACACATTTTCGTCTAATTCATCTGAAATTTTCTTGTTCTTTTGACATGATGAAGCAGCGGCTAATAAAAAGATGAATACCAAAGAAAATATGTTAAAATTAAATTTAACATTCTTTTTCATAAAATATCATATGTGTCCTAA
>NZ_ASZT02000211.1:0-6322 GCF_001006065.1 Sphingobacterium sp. IITKGP-BTPF85 | reverse complement strand
GGCCGGGGCAGGAAATAAAAGCCCACTTTAATAGTAAAAGCCTCCGATGCGCGGAAGCTTTTACGTGGCCATCCTTCAACACGTAGGATGATCGATTTGAACCGATATGAATATACGAAATATTTATATCATATAAAAATTCACTTAAAACTTGTCAATTATGAGTTGGTTTCCATTTACAGGGTCAGATCCATCGGATCCTACACATTATTCATCACCAGTTCCAACACAACCTAGTTGTCCTGGAGCTACACAACAAATCTGCGCGCTACAAGCCTCTGCCGACAGCAATAACGAACCTATAATCACCGATGCTTTGAAAAATGAAATCATTAATTCATTACAAAATCAGGTGAATGGTACTAATGTCAAATTAAAAGCGAGATAAGTCTTTTATAGACATTTACAACATAAGCGTTCGCTGAATTTAGAATAGGGTATGATGATTCATACCCTATATTTTTATCCTTTATTTAATTTCTTCAATAACCAATACTTCCTGTTCCCCTATTCCAATCTCAGCTTTAATACCATAATTAGCAAGCTGTTCATTTAATTCTTCCAGATTACTATATTTCTCCAATATTATTTTCTCATCACTTTTAACCATATCCAAAACAGGAGGATATTTACCACTCATATCTGTCATTACTGCTAGAACGGAACTATTATCATAATTCATCACCTTGGCTCCCGGTTGTCTTAAATATGGTTTTATTTCGCAGGGTTTTAAAATAAGACTTTCAATATTTTTCATTGTTCTGTAAGTACGAATCCCAAGAAAACTATGTAAGTCATTTAAAACAATATGCGCTTGAGCCGAATCAGATCTTAATACTGGATCCAAACGTTCATATGATATCGCATTTTGCACTTCCCAAATATCACCCAGACTCGATATATCTTCATAACGATCGGGATTTTTCACTTTCAGTATCAATCGTTCTGGTCTTGGAATGTAATTAGGCATTTTAATCTTTGCCCAACTTGACAGAACTGCACTATAAATGGAGACATTATAGAAAGATATTTTTTGTAAACCCGATACACTATCTCTTTGATTTTTAAAGGATTCAAATGGTACACCATTTTGATAACCAGACAGCATGACCATTCCCTTTATTTGCATTTCATTTTTAGCTTGTCCTAATAGATTTACCTTACCAAAATCATCCTTAAGTGGAAGATCTATACTGCCATTATTTAGAAGGTCAAGAACATTTTCCTCTGTAACCAATTTATTACCCGTGATGGCCTGTACTTTTCCTTTGTACAGAAAAACAACATGTGGTGCACTCTGATGGGGAAAGAGTTCTTTTAAATAGGAATCACTATAGATAACTGGCAGGTCGACTTTATTTTCTTTTAAAAAAGCATTATTTGCAAAAAATTTATCCAATGTTGCCTTATCCTGCCAGGAAACATTGATAATCTGCAGTTTACTCTTTAGTTTGTCTTGTAATTGTTGCAGTTTTGGCATCGATTGAATACAAGTGCCACAAAAGGTGTCAAAGAAATCTAATATGATAACTTTATTTTCTGTTGCATCCAAATCGATCACATTTCCTGTACCACGCATCTTCTGTATTTCATTTGGAGGGATAAATGTATCTCCCACTTTAAGGGCTTTGCTCAGATCTATATTTTTACCTGCTTGCGCATATAAAGTACTTGTCAGTATAAATAAGAAGAATGATAAGAGGAATAATTTTAATTTTTTCATGTTCATTTTGTTATAGATTAACGGATATTTTGCGGTAGTTTTCCTACGAGAACTACTGATTGAGGTAGTCGAAAAGCATATTTTCGGCTATTCGGTTCAAGTAGATATTCTATATTATTCACTACTCTTTTTAATGTTTTTTGAAATCTCGGATCTAGGTTTAACCTTTTTAAGTCAGACCATCTACGGCCTCGAAATAATAATTCCTTTTGTCTTTCGTGAAGTATCAGATGCAACAATGCATCCGGATTATTTTCTGTAACTGCTACAAATTGACTTTTATCGATTCTATTCTCAAGCAGAGAGTTTAGCAACTGTATTGCCTCTTCTATTTGTCCAATCCGACAAGCTGCTTCGGCTTTAATTAAATAGATTTCACTTGTCGTTAAACCAACGAATAAGTTAGCCATCGATTTATCATAACTACCTTTATAACTATAAGAATCCAAGGGATAAGTGTTTTTACGAAAGAAGATATACTTCCTTATGTCATAAGGCGAGTAACTCCTATATAGAATGGAATCAACCAAACCATTATTCAGATGCATTGGACCGGACGTTACTGAGATTGCGGCAAATAGGACCTCCACATTAAACCGGTTAATCGGTAACGTTTCTGTTTGATTCAATTTACTAAAGTCCATGAGTTCTGCCTGCAATTGCAAACAGGAATCTGCATATTTATATGCTTGCTGATAGTTGCGCATTACTAAATATGTTCTCGCTAGACCGGCATATGCCGATGCCCGAAAAGGTCTACCCTTAAACGATTCGCTGATTGGTAATTTGTGTGCTGCAATGTTATAATCTTGGATTATTTGATCATAACTTTGTTGTAACGAAGCACGTGTAGACGTTTCATCAATACCAGGAACCAATCTTAGTGGAATTCCCATTTCTGTGGTAGCTGTCTCCTTTTGATAAGTCGGTGCGTATACCTCCACTAATTGATGAAATGCAAAAGCTCGATAGAAATGAGCTATACCTGAAAGATTTGTCGCTTTTTGACTTTTTCCCTCGAAACCTAATTTGTTTATAATTTCCAACACTTGATTAGCATTAAAAATAGTTTTATACGGTCTTTGCCATTGTGCCGTTTCATCATAATTTGCATCTTTCCAGGTATATGCATTACGTTGGTCAATATTCAGTTGCCGTCAAAAGTCTCTGGAGTTATATAATACTCGTCTGCAGACCATTCCCCAAATATTGGATAACCGGCATTCATTGTATTATAGTCATTCAGTAAGAGCTCAGCATCTGTCAAACTTTTAGGGATGACCATTTTAACATCAGGTTTAACATCAAGAAGTTATTGCAGCTTCCAAATAGTAGCATAACAGATATGCTAAAAATAAATTGATAGATCTTCATGATAAATATTATTAAAGATTAAATCTAAACCCAAGTGAAGACATTAAGGGGTCAGGTATATTGATGCCGTATTCACTATCGATACCCCGTTTATTTGCTCTCCAAACTGTACAAACATTTTGTATGTAACCATAAACAGAACAATTTTTCAATTTCAGACCAGAAGTAAAAGGTAAACTGACACTAAACTGGATATCACGGAGCTTGATTTGTCCACCATTCTCTAACAGAGCAGATGAGCGCATATAACTTGACTTCCTAATGTCGCTGGATAGCTAAAAGCGGGAACATCAGTTGTTAGCTCATCCCCTGGCTTTTGCCAACGCAAAGCGTAATCCTTATGACCGATATTGCTACTTAAGAATAGACTATTATCAAACGAGCTCCTTAAAAATTTATGTCCCAACTGATAGGAAATATTAAAAGACAGTTCAAGAGCTTTATACCGGATACTGTTGCGCCAGCTTCCAGTATATAGCGGAACAGATGACCCGTGATTTTCAAGATCATTGACATTTTGCGCCAAAACCGAGGAATAATCTTTTGACCTTTCGCCATTCAGATATACTTGAGGCTCCCCTGTTTCAGCATCTAAACCAGCCCATTTGTAAGTAAGCAAACTATTTAGATCCATCCCTACAAAAGGAGTTATCCGTTGGCCCTGTGACACACTAACATAATCTTGACCAATTTCCTTTTGCACATAAGATTTCAAAACCTTTGTTCGGGCATATGAAAATACGAAGTTGCTATTTAATTCGAAATGACCGGTTTTAAGAAGGGTAGCATTTAATCCAATATCCCAACCTTTAGTCCGGATATTGGCACTATTTACCATGAGATTTGTAAATCCGGTACTTGGATCAATACGATCGGGTGCTATTAGATCCTTCGCATTTTTCACATAATATTCAACGCTACCTGAAATAATATTTCGCTTTAAAGCAAAATCAAGTCCCAAATTCGTAATCCCAACTCGCTCCCAACGTAAGCTAGGATTAGGAGGAGTCATAATCACACCATAGTTTTGATTGGTTAAATAGTGCGCTTCACTTTCTATGGTAATAACAGGATATGCAGATACTGTATTGTTTACATTGCCATTATAGCCAAATGTTGCACGAAATTTCAGATAATCAAATGGACTTCTCTGCAAATACTTCTCTTTTGAAAGAATCCAAGCTCCACCAATTGACCAAAACGGTTGTCCCCGATCATTACTTTTAACGCCAAACAAATTGGAGGCATCTTTTCGAAAACTTCCGCTTAATATATACCGGTCCCAATAAGTATAGCTAAGATTAGAAAAATAGGATACAAAGTTATTTTGTGATGATTCATACACATTTCTATCTATTAAATTTGTCACACCACTTTTTCCATTCAAATAGGGAACTTCACGACCAAACTGAACAGATTTAAAACTTCCAGATTCAGGATCATAACCATAGTATTGGGATAAAGTGATATCTCTGCCTTTCTTTAAAATCTCACCTCCCGCCATAAGAATTAACTCATGTCTATCATTCCATTTCTTATTCCAGTCTGCAGTAAATCTTCCTTGATGGGAATAGCTATTTAAACCTATTATACCCTTATAGTCTCCTTTAGGTAAATTATAATGAAGAGTTTTGTCATCCCACACTGTATGAAAATTAATTTGATCACGCATCTGATATGTTCTTATACTCTGCCATTCTTCCATGGGGTTAGATGATCGCTGATAAGCATATTGCACCTTTAAATTCAGACCAAAATCCAACTTATATGAAGCACTTACCCGTGCAACAAACTCTCGAACCATTTGGGTTTTCTTAGATTCATTTAATTCATTTAGTGGAGTATATGACCAATCTAACAAACGACCACCTGCAACAGTATCTATAAAAACAGGATTTAATCCGCTAATATTCATAGCTATTGGATTACCATATTGATCAGCCAGTTGCATGTATGGATAATTTTGTACTCCTTTTCCTAAACGATTATATTCCACTGGGAATAAAGCCTCCACATTTTTTGATTCCGTATATTTTAGACCAATATCCAGTAACATATTCTTAATTGGCTTTACTTGGGTATTTGACATTATATTAAGCCGTTTATATGCTGACGTGATGACATTTTTTAAATTTTTATCATAGCCCATTGAAAAAAGAGTATTTACATTTTCACTTCCTGACTGCAATTGTAAATTGTACTGTTGATTTACGCTATTACGATAGATGTATTTCAAAAAGTCATCTCTTAAATCAATACCTTTCATTTTCCCTATTTCTATATCAAACTGTGATTCAGATATTTCACCAGTACGTTTTTGTTCCATCAGCCATACAGCAGGTTGAGGATTATAATTCCAGGCATTAAACTCCCCACTGTATCTGCCCTTATCATAGATAAATTGCTGGGCATCAATGTAATCGGATGTACTTATCTGAGGATAATAATATAGGTTAGGTTTAGCCTTAACACTGATATTGGCATTAAAATCTAATTGACTATATTGTTTAAACTTGCCTTTCTTAGTGGTAATCACAATCACGCCATTACCCGATTGGGAACCCCATATTGATGCTGCAGCGGCATCTTTCAACACAGTAATATTTTCTATATCATTAGGATTTATAGTGTTAAAAAGACCAATCCCTAGATCAGAATTTCTTGTTTCAAACGGTACACCATCAACAACAACCAAGGGCCATTTATCTGAATTTAAAGTGCTAACCCCACGAATATTAACATTCAATAGATTTTCTCTATTAGCTGATGAAACCTTAATTGATGATATCCCCGGCACTACATCCTCCAGCCTACTTATAAAATCTGTCGACACCTTCCTATTAAAAAGTTTATTGTCGACAAATTCAAAAGAACCAGTTGCTCGTTCTTTGGGTATTTTCTGATACCCGGTAGACACCACCTCCACTTCTTCTAGTTTATGATCTTCAGGTATCAATTTCACAGTTATTGATACTCCTGCGGTATAATAAACTTCTTGGCTTTTAAAGCCGATAGATGAAAATTTAATCTTGCCCTTTTGGTTTTTAAGCGTCAATTGAAACTTTCCATCTTTGGAAGTTTTAATCTGTAAGTTCTCGGCTTCAACTCGGACCGACACTCCTTGTAGTGGTGTACCATCGTTGGAAGAGACAACTACACCTGTAAGATCATATTTTACCTGCCCATTCACCCCGCTGTCCTTGTGGGGTGTCTGAGCTGATAAAC
>NZ_ASZT02000210.1:0-6354 GCF_001006065.1 Sphingobacterium sp. IITKGP-BTPF85 | reverse complement strand
AAAAAATGCAATTTTACGTCGTCGTCAATTGGTTATATAATGGTCTTCATTATTGCATTATTTGGGTTAAAGAACAAGAACCGACTTTCCATTATTGATGTAATTCAATAAAACTTGATGACAATAATTTGCTTTATGACTAGAAAAGTGTAATTTTAAGTTGCAACACGTTAAAATCCGATCCAATTTAGCCTATGCAAGCAATTGTATATCAAAATGAAGTCGGTAACACAAGCCATAATAGTATGGGAACAAGCTAGTTTTAACCTTATTAGAACGTCATTTTTTGTATTAAGTATGGTCGCTACCCCATGCTTTTAATAAAATGCGCCTTTTAGATTTGGAACAAACTTCCCCTATCCTATTTACACTTATGTTTTACTAAACGCCCTATTCTGGCGCGCAGGATATGTTCTTTTTTAAGTTAAAATGTGCGAACCGGAGACAATAATCCTTGATCAGGTCCGTGTTGGTTCTGTGGTTAGTTTTGAATCGTTCTGTCATAATAATAGTGGTTATGTGAACAAGACAGTCTGGAAGTATAAAAAGAGCAATGCCTTACTGTACTCACCAAAGTGCTTGATAACGACCACCACAATAGCTTTCCAGTAAGGCATGCCCTCCCTTTAAGGGAAGCACAAAGATAGTACTTTCCTTTGAAAGGGCAATTCTTACTGTCTCGAAAGTGGTCGTTAGTCAAGCATCGAGTCTCGTAAATTATTTCGACTGTCCTCCTAGAGGTCAGCTTAATATCAATTAGTTATACAAATATAATGATAAAAAATCAACTGGTCGACAAATCGACCGATTTATTTTAATTTTTAAAATTTTGACAATGAAAACATCAGAAGAGCTAGAAGAATATCAAAAAAATCTTGTTAATTTTTTAAAAAACAAATTTTGTGATCCTTACAAAATCGATAATAAAAAAGTTTCAAGAAATATGTATGCTGAAAAAAGCGATATTGGAAGTTCCACTCTTACAAGAATCACGGATGGTATAGGATACGATGTCCCATTATCTACACTTTTTAAACTATGTAAATTTGAAAAAATTTCATTAGCTGATTTATTTGTCGAATTTGAGAATACTAATAAAGATATCAAGTAGCGAATAAATAATAACTCAAACAATACAAATAAAGTATCAGCGAAGATATACCAGCATGGTCAAAATTTGTAGATATTTTCAAAGGAGCCAAAGTTTATGGGTAATAGAGGATAATCACAGATATCAAGAGAGAAAAAATTAAAAGAATACAAGGGAAATACATTCTTCAAACAATATGTAATGGACAAGGATTTAAAGAACTACATGGAAACAAAAATCAACAACATACTATACTCTGACGGATTGTTTCTTAAATACCAGTATGCAGATTTTAAACACGAAGAATTAGATATCTTATTTAATTCACATAGTGTGGCAAAAAAACGATAGATGTTTTTTGCCCTATCTGTAAAAAAGAAGTGTATTTTCCGCAATTTGTGAGACAGAAAATTACGTTTTCGAACAAACGTATAATAATAGCCAATTGGGAAATGACAATCCTTTCGGACTAAATAGTCTTAATGGAGGTAAAAAGCATTGGCTGTCTAATTTGAATATAATTGTACGTGAATTTGAATGCAGTCGTGAAAAAAGTAATAGTCAACATAATTTTGTCGTTGCGTTTAAATTTTATGATAGCCATTTTGTAAAAATAGCCCAATATCCATCCGTTGCAGATCTTACCAATAGACATTTAAGTAAATACAAGAAACTGGACAATGATATCTTTCTAGAGCTTAGCAAAGGACAAGGTTTATTCTCTCATGGTGTCGGAATCGGATCATTTGTCTACTTAAGACGAATAATTGAAAACCATATTGTAAAACCAGAACTCAAAAAACTAATTAGCCAAGAAAAAATAACTGAAGAAGATTTATCAAAGAAAGACTTCAAAGAAAAGCTAAACCTACTAAGGGGAGAAATTTCTGACTTTTTAGTTGAAAACAAAAAGATTTATTCCGTATTAAGCAAGGGGATTCATGAACTTTCAGAAAATGAATGCCTAACTATGTATCCAATTATTGAAAAATGCATCGAGATAATTCTTGATGAACAAATAGAGTTAAAAGAAAAATTAAAAAAGAAAGAACAGGTCGCAAAACAGCTTAATCAATTGAAATAATCTTATCAAATACTTTCAGTAAAAGAAAACTGAACCTTTAATTTACTTACAGGAAATATATTGTAAATTTTTTATAAAACATACGCTTCATGATTGCTAACTTTCTATTCCAAACTGAACACCCACAGATCAACTTCAAGACTTTCTTTGAAATTGCCAGAGATTTTAGAAAAGGAGGTTTAACACCAGATAATTTTGAAGAAGTCATACGCCTTACAGCTAAATTACCTCCTATCAATACTAGGAAAGCTTCTGACTATAAAATTTTCGAACATCTTGGTTTGAAAGACATTAGTGAAGAAGATTTTCCCATCATCATTAGAGAAATGCTTAGGAGAGGACAAGAACAATCAAAAAATGTTGGCATCCTGAGGCTGCTTCAGCAACATGTAAGGTAGATAAGTCTGGACAAATTCTTGTTAGTGCAGCTCATTCAATCCAAAACAATGGCGTTTTAAGTAAAATAGCTAAAGATGGACATGTTACCACATTTTCAAGAGAAGAAGTTGGGTTTAAGGGGAAAAATGTTGGAAAAAAACTAGCGTCAATATTTTGGGGATTTTGCAACTTTCATGACGCAATGTTTAGTCCTATTGAAATCACAAATTATACCGGTACACCAGAACAGAATTTTTTGTATGCATATCGTGCATTTGTAATGATATCTCATAAAAAATAGAGGCATCTCATTTTGCAAATTTTGGTTCTCAATCTGACATTGACATTGAAGAAAATAGAAAGCATTTTGATAGAGCTATTTTAGAAAATGACTATGGGGCAATTAAAACACATGTAATAGAATTACCATTGTATTACCCAATAGCTGTTTCATCAGGATTTTATTTAGACTTTGACTTTGAAGGCAATTCCATACCACATTCCGAAAATAGGATGGAAAATATTTACATTACAGTTTTTCCTGACAATGGTAAAACATATTGCTTATTAAGCTATCTTAAAGAGGATGAAAATCTTTATCAGGAGCTCGCAGGTCAACTACAGTCAAGGAACAACTTTAAATCAGATTTAACTGTACTACTTGCTGCTCATGTTGAGAATATTTACTTTGAACCAATATATTTTGAAACATTTATTGCATGCCAATCAGAATCTATTTTAAGAGTTTTCCAACAGGCACAATTTGATGTTCAAAAATTAGACTCACAAGGAAATCACATAGGTAATCTATCGCTCACACCTCCAGATTATCTTAAAAATACACAGAAATTAAACTTTTTCGGTTATTAATTGATCCATTTTAAAAAATTATGGAAGAGGTAATTAAACAAAAAATGTTTTAAAAATGCGAATTTTATGAAAAAAGAAAATGTTGAATTTTACGTCCGAACAATCAAATAGTATAACTAAAAGCCTCACATCTACACTATCTTAAACTTAGCGATTTAATAAAGCAGCTTTGCCGTATTCAAATCACCGCCATTTTTTTATCATTTACGCAAATTCCCATGTTGAAATTTGAAACACCAGAAGTAACATCTTTCCCTGAATCAGTAAAACCTTCTGCATTAGCCAATACGGGGTATCCATTTGGTCAAATAGCAGACGACCGAAGATTTGAAGAGCTCACCTATTCTATCTATAAATCTAAAATAGATGGTGACGAGTTTTCCCCCTATGATGCAATTAGTCTGTTGACAGGAGTTCGCGACAAAGGAAGAGATTGTGTCCTTTATAAAAACGGTAAGGCAGATGGTGTAATACAATGTAAACTATACAAAAATCCATATTCAAAAAATGAATTAGGATTAGAAATCACCAAATTCATACTATACAGTATGATTGATGATAACTTAGTCAATGACTACTCTACTTTTACCTATTTCATCTGTACTGCAAATGGACTTACTGCCGACTGTACCGATTTTATCCATGATTTCAAAAATGCTATTGGAAATGAATCGCAATTATGTAAATGGATTGATAAATGCTTAGATAAGCCTACGTTGCAAAGTTTAAAGATTAATTTCAATATAAACTCCTTCAAGGAAAAGCTATCTAAGATAACTGTAAAGAGCATTTATGCTCAGGATTTAGACATAGAATTGAGTTCTCCTATCCTATCACATTTAGTTCCACTCTTTTTTGAGGTAAGAACAGTAATAGATTCATCTAAATTAGATGAATTAAAAATCTAATAAAACCAAGTTTGACAGGTCAAGAAGTGATTAATGCGCTTCGAACATCCTCAGTAAGTCTATCCGCTGAAAATAATGAATTTAGCTCCGTCTCTAACTCACATATAGTGCGTAAGGAAACAGAGCAATTATATAATTGGGTGATAAACGACAATAGTAAAACGGAAAAACATAACAACATATGTCTTTTAGTAGGGGCTGCCGGATACGGAAAAACTGTTATACTAAAGGATCTGTATGATAAGTGTCTCGATGAAAATATAGCCGTGCTAGGTTTGAAAGCAGACAAATTGTACCCTACCTCAATAGATGATTTACAAAACAACATAAGTACTCCCCTCCCACTAATTGAATTTATCCAAGAATCTAAAAAGCACTTTTCAAAAATTGTAATTTTGATCGATCAGATCGACGCCTTATCGCAATCCATGTCGTCTGACCGTAGATTTTTGAATGTATTCAGAAATTTCCTTGATGTCTTTCTAGATGATGATGACGTCAAAGTGATACTGTCTGTAAGACCCTATGAACTTAATTACGATCCGTCACTTCAATATTACAAAGATTCGAAAACCATCCATGTAAATCAGTTGGACGATCAGGAAGTTATTGCAGTTTTAAAAAAAGCACATATAAATCCGGACACGCTATCAATAAAGCTATTACAGCTGCTTAAAGTGCCTAATCAATTAGACGTTTTTTTACAGATTGCAATAAATGGGACAAGTCGTATTCAATCAATATCGCTTCATGGATTATATTTTGAGCTCTGGCGTCAGAAAGTTACTGAAATAACGAATAGAACAAATAAGTTCCAAGACTGTATTTCAGTAAAAGGCTTTTATATACGATTGTGAACGATATGTTTTCAAAGCAAAGGATTTCTGTTCCTGTTTTTAAATATGAAGATTATCAGCAAGAACTAAGTTACCTAGAAAGCGAAAGGCTACTTAAAAGAGGGGAAAACCAAATACAGTTTTTTCATCAATCGTTTTACGACTTTGTATTTTCTAAACAGTTAGTTGAAAACGAAAAAGATGTAATCGAATATATCAAAGATGCGAACCAGTCTATTCATATTCGATCTGCTGTAAAAATGACCTTCACTTACCTAAGAGAATATGATTTCGAGCAGTACATTAAATATATCTATTCCCTTTTTGACGACGAAGAAATACTCTTCCATATTAAACAGATTGTGTTTTCCTTAATAATATCATTAGAAACACCTCATCATGATGAAATCAGTTTTATTAAAACAATTATTAGAAAAGATATTCACTGCGAATTGTTATTCCTAGAGATGGCTAATGGAAAAGTATGGTTTGATGTTATAATTGAACAGGGGTATTTAGAGTTGTTAAAAAATGACACCACAAATATTTCTTCTAATATTGAGATTCATAAAATACGTCAAGTATTCTACAAGCTTCAAAATCAAATCATTTCATACAACTCCCAAAAGGCATGGGAAATAGTGGCAACAATACCAGATAAAACAAAAATTCAAGACCTTCTTTATCCTATAACAGATTGGAGCAATCCAATTAGTATTCAGCTTTTTGAGAGCTGTTTAGACTTTGAGGAGAATGATCCTTTGGTTATTATCATGTGCTAGACAATATATTACCAAATAATACGGAGTACGTAGTTAAGCAGCTTGCGCGTAACCTGTCAAAGAGCCTAATACATCCCAAAGGAAATTCTGATAACCAAAGAAATGAAGTTTTAAAAAAAATAACACTCCTATGTCCAGAGAAACTGTTCCCAATTTTGTTAGAATGTGTCTTATCTTATTTGGAAACTGATTGTCGATGTAATCTTGGATTGTTGATTAGTGATTGGGTATTCAACAATGTTGATTTGGATGGCGAAGAAGATTACTTCGACGGCCAAGAATATGTTTATCACCTATTAGGTACTTGTCTCAAGAAAACCGCCGAATTGCAACTTGATAATTTCTTATCGTTCTTTGATGAATATAAAGATTCGAAATATGAATCCATATTGAGATTAATCATTTT
>NZ_ASZT02000209.1:0-6700 GCF_001006065.1 Sphingobacterium sp. IITKGP-BTPF85 | reverse complement strand
GAAGAAAAGGAAGATTATAAGCATCTAAACCAAGAAGTCAGAAAAGAGAATTGTCAGATAAAAATCCAGCAATTTATAATGAAAAATTCGCCATACAGAAGGAGCCTAGTGCTCCATCACTGTAACTTACACTGATACAGCCATCACAGATACTGTCCTCAAAAAGACCTGCAGCATATTTGCCTTCTACAATTTTAGCTTCAAAACCTTCAAAATTCTCGTCCAGATGAACCTCACTACCACTTTCCTGGACATGCTTAATATTTGCGAATAAAGGTGCATTTCTAGCCGTACCAAATCTTGCCGTTCGGCGTGTCGCACGAAAAAAACCATCGGTCACAATAAGATCCAATGCGTCCTTACTATCTGGCGGAATAAGTTTAAAGCTTCCATATCGTCGATTAGAATAATACTTTGTATCCCAACAAGCTGGTACTATAAAGGTTACTCTATTGCCATCCTGCATTGCTGGCCGTACAAAAGGTGCAGGTAGTGAAGATAACAGAACGGAAGAGCCAATTGATTCAAGCGAAACCATATCACTTCCGTCTCTAAGAATTTTGTATCCATCTTCATTAGTAGCGCTTTCGTGTATAAATGGCGATTTATTTAAAGAAAAATTAGCGGGAATAGCAACTTGATCCTCATCCTTTCCATTTATCCTAAAATTTGCCAACCGTTGTAACTTTTCGTTACGGTGATATTCTCCAAAGACAAAATCCAGATCTTCATTTTTAATGATTTTGCGGATCGGACGGATAAAATCTCTATGCTTATCACCTTTCTCGTAACTCAACAGTGAAATAGGAGGCTGATACGGGTCTTTTAATGGTACGATCTCAACTAAGAACAATCCATATCGAGCTGGTGTGACAGCAATATTTTTTTTGTTAGCATCTGTCGATGGCTGATTGCTAAATGATCTCATGCTTCCATCATAGTGATAGGGATGGTCACCTATTCGGCCTATTCCTGCTCGGGCAAAAACGAAGTCCGCATGTACCGGAACCTGTTTGGGAAATCCCAAAGCGACGGGCATCTTATAAGCAGGTCTATATTCATAGGCTAAAACGGCTAATGCTAATTTTTGGGAATTTTCAAAGTTTTGCTGCAGATCAGCCATTGCAAAAATATAGTTTTCAAGAAGATCCAAATGTTTAATATCCGGATATTCTCTAACACTTTTCGGCAAAACTCTCGGACTGGCCAACAGATGATATAATAAACTAAATTGAGGAAAGCCTGGATTTAATAAACTATTTCCACCAAAATCTTCAAATCCATTGGATTCTTGTAACCTATCACAGGTAGATTTTCCTAATGGAAGTAACCACTCTTGCCTATTTGCAGGAAGTTTCATTCCGAGAATAGATTCCAGGTGGGATGTCCACCCACTTGCCGTCATCCAATCAATCAGCTTATCCATCTTTTGATGCAAATTCACTGATACTCTTCTCAAATGAACTTGTGCTTCGCTGCTGTTAATGATCTTTGGCACACGTCCAAAGGCATCAATCATGGGAAAACAGCATAGACCTAATGCTGCCAGAGAAGCAGTTTTAATAAATTCCTTTCTTTCCATGGTCGTAAGCTATTATTTTAGAATTGGTATATTTAAGTTAGTATTTGCAGGAAGAACAAATATATTTAATGGCTCATCCCATCTATAGTTCCTCCTGAATATCTAAATCGGATAAAATTATTGCTTTACCCTCTACAATTTTGACCATACCCTTTATGTTGCCATTTTTCTCAATTTTTCTGAATTTAAGAAAAGGATAAAAGCTCTCGCTGTATTTAAAACTTGTGGTTAAGCTCGTTGAGGAGGCAATATTGAGCGTTATACCAAATTCTATGAACTGCTGTTTGTTCTGTTCGTAAATAGCCTCTATTTTAGTGATAGATTCTTTATCCAATTGGTACGTAAATGACATACCTTTTACCCATATTCCTTCAGTCGCAATGTAGTGGTTTCCATCAGTCACCTTCTTGATCATCGCATTTTGACCTGCTAATTGTTCTTCTAAAAACAATTCTAGAATACCCTCTTCTATCAAATCCTGCCCCCATTGTGAAATATTTATCTCAAGTGCTTTGGATTTTTTCAATATTGTCTGTAATTCAGCATTGATCTTTCCTATTCCTGTTCCGTCCAGCAATTTTCCATAGATATCAAGTGCTGTGTTATTCGCATACTGTAGTTTCGAAATACATGATGGTGTGGCACTAAGCGAAGCATTTTTCAATTCAGGAAATCCTTCCATCTTCCTTAGAGTTGAATAGCTAAACACCAAGCTTTTGTCAATAATATTTGAAAAAATATTCTTTTTCAGGGTGAAGATTGATCCTGATGGAATTCTATTGCCGGTAGACATAAACAATGCATTCTTTTTTGTTAATTTTGTTCCGGTAAAACAACTGCCATAGATATTCCACCACAATTGCGTGATTTCTTTTTCAATTGGGTCCATAATTTAATTTTTTAAGGTTTTACAATGGTTATTAATTTAGTATTTCTTGCAATATATTTACTAAAATTACCAATAGGATAATGTTATTACAATACCCTCTTTGTAGTATTTTGTAGTATAATACTACAAATGATTAATTTTATATTTTCGTCTCTTTATCACACACTTATCGCAAAAGCTTCCATACCTCTGAAACTGCTTTCTCATGATTGAGATACCTTAATCCATCGTGATTTGCTGGCCCGTTGTCATCAAAATATGTATCAATATGTTTGAAGTTTGGGTAATTAGCTGATATCCGTACCCCAGCCAAAACCAAATCTTTTCGGTTGTTCAGGTTGTACCATTTTTTAATCGGAAGCTGTACTATAGGAAAAGTGGTATGTGCACTCATCAAGTTGTTTCCTAGCTGAGATCCTGCCGTTACAAGAGTTATGTCTTTATATTTATCTTTATTTTCTGGCTGAATAAAAAACTCATAGCACATGATAGAACCGAGACTATGCGCATAAATAATATCTGGCTTATGGGTTTCTATATGGTTTCTCAAGTCATCCCATAGTTTCCGTTTTAACTTAGGGTGCTGTAAGTATTCAACAACCATATCAGGATAATCATCCATCCAATCCTTAACAGAATACATTTTTTGGCTTTTGCGACGCTTCAAAAAATCTAGGAAGGTCTTGACAATAAATTTTCCATAATCTACAACACCAGCATTTTGATTATCAAAATAACTGTCGAATTTCATAAATATGATATTTTGATCATCAACGATACCAAGATGAGTTTTTAGTCCATCACGCCATTTAAATGCCCATTCCGAAGGGATATCCATAGTTTTATCTTTACCACCGATACCATGGATACAAAGAATCTTTGGTCTTTCCATATTTAAGTGTTTATAGGTTATTAGCTAGTCCTAATTTACTAAAAAATAAATTCATTATTTAATTTTTTGATTTAACGAAATTGTTTTGATAATTATACTCAGCCCCTGATTTAATTTTGTGTATGATACCAGTCAATGTGAAGCCCCAGATTAAAAAAATCAAATGCGCGGACACGCTTACCATCTTTACGTTTAAATTCTATCCAACTTTTTTCATGGCCGCGTCTTATGGTAATATGATGGGTAATCCTGATCCCTATTCCAGATGAATTGTGTTTCAAAGCATAGATGATCATCAATATGATCGAATTTTGTACTTGGCATTTCATGGGAACAAGTAAACAAAAAATTGAATTAGATTTTTGAGGGAAATCGTATTAAATAAATTGATTTAATCAATTCCTTATTTATCTCGTAAATCTTACATTGCTTAAATCCTTCTCAAAACTAGCAAATACTCATTTTCAAATATTTTAAATTTTAATATATTTGGGTAACACAAAAAGCCATGATGAAAAGTAAACTTATTAGAAACTCACTTTTAAATAAGGGATTTTTTCCAGAAGTCCTTCCTCCATGTTTTATTAGTACAAATTTAGCTCGCTGTTTTAGTGGACAGATAAAAGAGATTTTAAAGAAACAATATCATAAGAGGAGTTCGTCTTACATTAGATATAGTGGTACAAAACATGATGGAAATAGACGTTATTATGGTGTCGTTAATCCAATTCCATATTTCTATTTATGTGATTTTATTGGGAAGCAATGGGAGGAAATAGAAAATAAATTACAACAATCTAACTTTAGTATTAGTAAAATTAAATTAGGATCAGAATCTGATGACCGTGCGGTCTTAGTACCACCTTTAAGTGAAGTAGTTAGCAAATTGTCTTCACAAATAAAACACTCACCATATCTTTTAAAAACTGACATTGCTCAGTTTTTCCCAAGCATATACACTCATTCAATAGTATGGGCTGCTCATGGCAGAGAAGCAGCTAAAGGCGATACTAATAGAAATTCTAAATCAATATATTTTAATAGTCTTGATTGGTTTATACAGCAATGTCAAAATGGTCAAACACGTGGTGTAATTGTTGGGCCGGATGCATTTCGCATAATAGCTGAGTATCTCGTAAGTGATATTGATAATTTGCTTCAAGAGACAGTTGGGGATTTGGTAATTGGAGGGGTAAGACATGTAGATGATTATTACCTGGGTATTAAATCTGAATTTGACAGCTCAATAGTCTTGTCTGGATTACGCGACATATTACAAAATTATGAGCTTCAAGTTAATGATTCTAAGACGAAGGTTTTACCTGGATTATTTCCTGTAGATGATATTTGGGCTCAAGAATTGCGATCCAGTACGAATAATATATTTTTATTGGGGGAAAAAATTAATTATTTATTGGACAAGGCTTTTGAACTTTTCAATAATTCAGGATCTCAAAGTCCAATGAAATTAGCACTTAGAAGATTGGACAAAGAAGAGGTATATTATAAAAGTATTTGGACTGAAATCGAACCAAAATTACATCGTATATTGTTTCATTTCCCTCACTGTCTAGATTATCTTTGTCTGCTTTTAGCTAAGAGAGTAGCTATAGGAAAGTCAATTGATAGTATTGGATGGAAAAATATAATAGAAATTATCATTGACAAATCAATTGGAGCTGCACATCATCATGAAATTGTTTGGTTACTCTGGGTTAGTTTTGTTTGCAAAATTGAAATATCACCAGAACTAATAGAACGTCTTTGCAAAATCAACAATTCTTTCATAAAAAGTATCTTGATTGCTGCTTATCAAGATGGTTTATGTGCCAATATTGATCCTATCAGATTAGGGAACAGTCTTTCTACAGATGATGAAAATTGGTTACAAAATATAGTTGCTCGTTCAACTGGATATTCTGGTGCACATTTCTCAGGAGCTTTCGTAGCCGAATTTAATCAATTAGTAGCAAAAGGCGTAAAATTCATTGATTTTAAGAAACATATGCGTCTAATGTCAAAAAAACACAAAGAAGCAATAAGTAAGTCAAAATATGGATACGATGCTGATGATGATAATGATGGAGATGTTTTTGATTGGAACGATGTCTTTCGTAATGGTCAATTTGATGAGGATGAGGACTTGCCTTTTTAGGAGACTAATCACTTTGTTGAATTTTGGGGTTATCGATTTAGATTCCCACTCCCAATTTAGTTGTCTTTATCATCAACATTTCCAGGCAATTCAGAAAGGCTAAGGGAATCATTTTTCATTTTTTTTTTAATTTGGTGCAGAGCGGAAATTATTGGCAGACTTTACAACAGCAAAATCAAGATTATTAAAGCGGAATGCAATTTATATACTCCTGGGTATTTCGGAGTGATGATGCCAGTGATTTCGGTCAAACCGCGCCACTCAAAAGATCATACAATTATATAAAAAAAGCTGTGATTATTCCTTTTTCAATATTCCTTTTCTTAAGGATTCACCTTTCAGGTCTATCCTGTGTTTGTTACCTTATACACTGACGATAAAACTAAAATCGACAACTCTCCGAACCAAAATGAAGATATGGAAACCAATATGACAATAGGTAAACGTAGCCAAAAAATTCAGCTTCATTATCTAGGTTCTGGGAAACTACCTGCATTTATATTATTGAATAGCAAAGGAAAATTAATTAGGAGTTTACATAAAAACATAAATAAAGCAACCCTACTTACCCTTTTAACAGAGGAATAGGAGAGAATACTATCTATTACTATTTCAATATTATTACAAATAATTCTACTTTAATACTGATTTTATATTGACATTCTTTAAATATTAAAATACTATTTTTTGATTTTAAAAAACTATAAACACTAATCAACCATTCTCTTCTTCAATAGCTCCAACTCTCCTGCTATAATATCGGGCCAACGAGCAAAACCTTGTCTAATAACCTCTTCCCCATCAGCTATTGTAAATAACTGGGAGATACTAAAGGCAGACTCTCGGATACCTGCAATCTGTCTAAAAGTTAGCTGTGATCTACTTTTAGCAGTTTTTACAGCTGTAGGATGATTGAGTATATATTCTTGGTGTATTTGCTTTAAATTCATCTGTTTAGTTTTTAAAAATTAATAGATCAATCAGAAAACCCGTAAGAATTTTCCTTCTAACACTTCTTCGGGTACATCCAGGATCTGCTCGATCACTACTGTAGCAGACTCTTCCTTAAATTCACTCATAAACGCCCATAGGTCGTTTACTTTTGTCGGGACAAAATGCTGTATAACATCATCCACACTATTCTCAGACTTCAGGATATTATATCCCTTATGTTTTAAGTCC
>NZ_ASZT02000208.1:0-6715 GCF_001006065.1 Sphingobacterium sp. IITKGP-BTPF85 | reverse complement strand
AAGTTAAAGAAAGCAAAGACAAGCACACCCAATAAGGTGTAGGCTAATAGATCTTGTGCGATAAAAGCTTTTTCATAATTGACAAGCATCAAAAGCCCACCCACTGCTAGACTATAACAAGCTGTGATACCATTAATGCCATCCATAAAATTATAAGCATTGATTACTCCCACAATAATAATAAAGGTTATCAAAAGATAATACCAGGGCATCTCAAATAAATTCATCTGGTAGGACATCAGCAATACTGAACTGAAATGAACGAGTAACCTTATTTTATTAGATAGGGTAAATACATCATCCAAAAAAGAAATTAATGTCATCATTGTTAGCCCTAAGAAAAACCACGGATATTGAAATCCTGATGTAATGAAATAGGCTAATGCCCCAAAATAAAAGACAATTCCCCCACCTCTTAACGTAATTGCAGTATGAGACGAGCGTTCATTAGGTTTATCAATAATATTAAAACGGTAAGCTACTTTAAAATAAAGAAGCTCTAAAAAGAGTAATATTATTAAGATGATTAGATATATCATTATAAAAAACTATTTAATTTTACGAAAGGATGTAATTGTTTTCTCTAAACCTTCCTCTACTGTCAATGGTAATTTTTCAATTCCTAATATTGTTTTTATATTTGCATTAGAAACAACATAGGATTCTGTCAATTTTTTCAATCTTTCTGAGTTAAGTGGTAACGGTAGAAAATCACCAATTTTAACAAGAAATTTGATTAATGAAGCTGGAATGTTCCAAAGCTTTTCTTTCTTCCCTAGTGTATTGGCAATTAAAGTAACTAATTCATTTGTTGATAAAGCCTTATCATCAGCAAAATTGTAAACACCAGAATTTATTTCTTTATTGTTGATCATGGTTTCTAATAGGAAGGAAAGATTATCAATACTTAAAAAAGAGCGATCATTATGAAAAGCTGCCAATGGCCAAGGTATACCTTTTTCGACAACTTTGTAAAGCAAATTAAGGTTTCCCTTATTACCAGGGCCATGTATCATACATGGTCTTATAATAAACAATCTTTTTCCAACTGGCAACACTTGTTTAAGCAAGTACTTCTCTGCTTCTAATTTAGACTTTCCATAAGGTGTCTGAGGGTTCCCAACGATCTGCTCATCAAGAACTCCTTCCACTGAATCAGCGACAGCTTTTACAGATGAAAAATAAAAAAAATCACGAACATTAGATTTAATGAAAATTTTAAATAAATCTATTGTTAAATCACGATTAATTTTAAAATATACTTCAGAATCCGAGGTATTGGACGTATCATGCGCCTTCCCTGCGAGATGTATAATCGCAGTCCCATCTAATTGCTGATTTATCCAATCGGGATGTCGAAGCGACAATGTGTTTACTTCATTATTCCTTTTCCGTAAATATACCGTTAGATTTTGGCCTACAAATCCTGAAGCTCCAGTAATAATAACCCTATTCATTTAATAAGTCTTTTACAATTGATACATATTTTCCAGTAACTACATCCTTCGAATAATACTTTTGAACCACATCATACCCATCTTCCCCCATATTGACCAATTGATTATGGTTTATAGTCTTTAAGAAAGATACAATCTGTTCGATTTTTAATTGTTCATCACATTCTGTAATTATTTTTGCACAATTATAATCTTTTAAGAAATTTACGATTGGTGTTCCTAAACCTGAGCAAACAATCAAAGGTTTAGCACATGCCATAATGGTGTATACTTTAGAAGGGAAACCATGTCCTTCCATTTCTTTTGACATAAAAATAAACTGTAAATCTGCATATGCTAAGAGCTGCGGCATCAATTCGCGTGGTTGATAAGGTAGAACATGAACTTTAGATAATTCATTTTTCTGAACAGCGTTTTGAACAAATTCTTTCATAACGCCCTCCCCAATTATAAAAAATTCGATGGGAGCATCCTTCAGGAAAATTGCAGTTTTTAATAAAGGTTCCCAGTCTTGAGCATGTCCCACATTACCTGCATACATTATCTTTATATTTCCATTTTCAGGAAAAACAGTACGGTCCAAATTGAGTTGCCCTATATATGGCTTATATAAGTCCGTATCGACAAAGTTGGGTACAATATGTAACTTATTTTTATTTTCAAATCTAGAAACAATGGTATTATAAAACACTTGATCTATCGTTGTTACTGCTGCAGATTTATTATAGACAAATTTTTCAAGAGATTTAAGAATATTAATAACAGGCTTAGATTTCAGTCCTCCCTGTTCAATTAAAAAATCGGGATAAATTTCCTGCACATTATAAATAACTTTTGCCCCTTTAAATTTAGCAATAATTAAATTCACTAAACCTATAGTAAGCGGAGGTGAAGGTGACAAAATAACATCAACATTTTTTTCTCGCAGGCCCAAAATCAAAGCTAACAGATGCCAATACACAAAACCCATTAATCTTAAAAAGGTAGATTTAAACTTTTTCTGCGGAATATGTATAACAGGAATCCCGCAATACTCTCCCTCATAATAGAGACCAAAAATTTTTTTTCATTGGATGTTTATCCAACTGATCTTGAACGACATTATAATGAGGTGTCGTCGTTAAAACGACAACCTCATACCCTGCCTCTTTAAAAGCAATCGCAATATCATTATACAAATACGCAGTAGATACGCCATCTGGAAAGAAAGCGATACTATGTATCAGAATTTTTTTCTTTTTAATCATTTTTAAATTTCTTCCGACCAAACTGTTCTTTTGATATAATCAGTATACGAAATAATAATACGAACTACTTTCTGAGAAACATTTGGCATCGAATAGTCTGCAACCGGTCTAAAATTTCTTTCTGCACCTACTTGCTGTTGCAAAACTTGTGTCAAGCCCTGTAAAATACGTTCAGGAGATAAACCAACCATCATTACGGATGCTTCTTCCATTGCCTCTGGCCGTTCATGCGCCTGACGGATATTCAAAGCACGGAAATTTAGGATCGAAGATTCTTCTGAGATTGTTCCTGAATCTGACAATACTGCATAAGCATCTTTTTGCAAAGCATTGTAATCATGAAATCCTAATGGTTTCAAAAATTGGATCTCAGGACGCATTTCAATTTGCATCTTATCAATCATATTCTGTGTACGCGGATGAGTGGAAACAATAATCGGATATTGATATTTTTCAGCAATAGCATTTAAAGATGTCATCAATCCTCGGAAATTTTTCTCGGAATTAATATTCTCTTCACGATGTGATGATACCACAAAAAATTCACCTTTCTTCAAGTTTAATTTTTCTAAAACTTGAGATGCATTAATTTCAGGTAGGTAATGATGTAATACTTCAAACATCGGTGAACCTGTTTTGATAATACGATCTGCTGGCAAACCCTCGCGCAATAAATACTCACGTGCAATATCTGAGTACGTTAAATTGATATCTGAAGTATGATCAACAATTTTACGATTAGTTTCTTCTGGAACACGTTGATCAAAGCATCTATTTCCTGCTTCCATATGGAAAATAGGAATATGACGTTTCTTAGCAGGAATAGCACATAAACAAGAATTAGTATCGCCTAACACTAAAAAAGCATCAGGTTTTAACTCTTCTAATAATGAATCTATTTTAATTAAAATATTTCCTACCGTTTCAGTTGCCGTTTTACCCGCAGCCTCTAAAAAATAATCAGGTTTGCGTAAACCTAAATCTTCAAAAAAATCTGATTTAATTCATAATCGTAATTCTGTCCTGTATGGACTATAGTATGTTCTACAGCATCAGATGCATCAAGTGCCGCTATTACTCTTGATAGTCGAATAATTTCTGGTCGTGTACCTACGACCGTCATTACTAGCAATTTTTTCATGTACAAATATATTAAAATTATAAAGTGAGTTTATTTTCAATTAATTTAGCAATGTAAATAGCTCCCGGTCGAGTCAAATGTCTACAATCTTGACTTATAAATTTACATTCCGGAGTAAATACTGGAATAGTCTGCTCGGAATCAATTAATACACCTATGATATCTATATATCTATCTTTCCATTGATTTGCTAAATGCCTATTTTTATTTAAAAAACCATCAATCATCACCGTTCTTTGTGAGCAATAGTTATTGCCGTTGGGTTTATTATAGAATATCCCATTATTTGAACCAAAATTTTTTGTTCCAATATTCCAAACTTTATTTTTATCAATTTTATACTTATTTGATAAAACTTTAAAAGATTCATACTCCAATTGTGAAAAATAAATGACGTCTGCTTCTTTTATTTTTTCCTCAAAATTAACAGCATCTTTTAAATTAACTAAATAGGATATTTCAATATCATTTTTAAATTTGGATTCTAATAATACATTCGCCCAATCTCTTGCAAAACTGTCTCCAATAATTAATACCCTCTTTTTCCCAACGCTATTAAAATCTAAATTACGTTTATATATTGCTTCATTATATTTTATATGTAAATTACCAGTATAACTTCTGATTTAAATAGATTAAGTTCAGTAACATCCCTAATTACACCTTTGATAGAATATAAATAAAACGATATACCTGATGTGAAAATAGTCGCTAATACAACAGTTAATAATAATTTTTTTGTTCCTACTTTTTTCTTGTCTCTAAAAGGTCTTTCAATAAAATAAAAAGTAAATACAGATAACAAAAAAGTCACTAAAATAATAGAAAATAAACTAGAAAAAGTTTTTACAGTTGAAAAAACAAAATATCGGCCAAATCCTAATACAATTTGATGCCACATATATAAACTAAAACTGATTTTCCCAATAAATTGGACATACTTATTTTCTAACAATATACCTTCAAATTTACTTCTCTTAGTTATGAGCAAGATTCCTGTTAGAAATACAACTAAGATTAAAGTCCATTGTGCTTGTATATTTACATTTATTCCTAATAACAGAAGAAGTAGAAATAAAATAATAAATCTTGCAGGAAACTTAATAAGTCTATCTTGAAATATTATAGCTAAAATACCCCCAAATGCAATCTCAAAAAAACGATATTGAATTAAATAAAATTTAGAAGCCTCTTTACCAAATGGAAGAATATATAGTAGAAAAGACAAAAGTGCTAAAAAAGATAAAATCCATAACGCCCATTTTATTCTTTCCTTTCTCAGAATTAGAAATATGAGAGGAACTATAAAATAAAACTGTTCTTCTACCCCTAAGCTCCAAGTATGCATCAGGGGTTTGAATTCATTTACTGCATCCCAATAATTTCCTGTAGTTATTAATAACAGTATATTATTAGCCATAAAATTCGTTGCAATTATCGACTGACTGAGATTTTCTAAGTCATCTGGAAGCATTACAGGAATCCCGATACACAATGCAATTATTATTACAAAAAGTACTAAAGGTATAATTCTACGAATACGCCTTAAATAAAATTCCACTATTGAAAAAGAGTCAGATACTGTTTCAGTATATATAATTTTAGTAATTAAATATCCACTTATTACAAAAAAAACATCAACACCTAAGTATCCAAATGGTAAAAAACCCAAATGAAAAATTATTACAGAAATAACTGCAACAGCACGTAGACCATCAATATCCTTTCTATGATTTTTTTCTAAACTTTTCATAATTTCAAACTTCAATAAAATAAGTGTCTGCATCCTCTTGATTAAAAGGTTCATTGATCCAAAAGATCGTATAAAGCTCTTCCTCTCCTATATTTTTAATATTATGGGTATACCAAATCGGCATATCCACATACGCTGGTGCTTGGCCATCTAAATAAAAATCCATTACTTCATCCGTATTGATCTTTCTTAGTTGGATAAGAGCATTTCCTTTGATTACCGCAAATCGCTCAATCTTACGGGTATGGTAATGGTTTCCTCTGGTTATCCCCGGTACAGTTGTCGAGAACGAACATTGTCCACCAATTCCTAAACGAATAACCTCTACAAAAGCACCTCTTGAATCTATATGCTGTGTAAACTTTACAGGAAAATGTGTTGCGTGGTCAATATAAGTACGGTAAGTATTAAATAGATTATGTTCAAAAGTATTATGAATCACTGGAATTTCTCCACCATCAAAATATTTTGCTTTGTAGTCATTTAATAATGCGAGTACTTCAGATACTTTTTTAGTCGCAGTTGGTTCAATTAATAATTCTGCTATACCTTCATTACTTCTAATACTCTTAATGATCGTATCTACCAATTCTTGCACATAAATCAATTTCACTTCACCGTCTGTTGCAATAGTAGGTATTTCACCATGCGTTAGTTGGTAACAGAAAGTAGCTACAAAAGAATTATAAAAAGGTTTACCAAAAGCACCAAATACATTTGGAATAATTAATCCTGTCGCTTTTCCTCCGCTGGCTTTCGCCCATTCCACTAATGCTTCACGGCCTGCTTTTTTAGATTTTCCATATAGATTATCACGCTCCTCTTGGGTCGAAGATGAAATTAATACATGTGCTTGCGAATTTGTTCTTTTTAAAGCGTCAACTAATTTAACGGCCAAAGCAACATTGGTATCATGAAGCACCTGATCTGATTCATGACGATTGAGGGCTGCTAAATGTACAATTACATCACACTTAGTCACAAAATCATCTAGATCTTGTTCCTTCTCGAAGAAATCCTTATTAAAATCAATTCGCTCAAATTCTTCTGGGAATAATCCTAACGTATTATATAAATGATTTCCAACAAAACCATTTTGGCCCGTAATTCCTATTTT
>NZ_ASZT02000207.1:0-6755 GCF_001006065.1 Sphingobacterium sp. IITKGP-BTPF85 | reverse complement strand
TTTGTTTGTACTCACTACGCAGATTTTCAATATCATCCACATCAGCTGTGATGGATTTCTTCGCAAAATCTGCCTGTAAGGAATCGCGAACTGCATCACGTCGATTTCTCATTTTTGAGAAACTCTGAATCGATGATGACAACTCAGAGCCCTCTAATTGATAATCGTTAACATCTTTCTGAAGATCTGCCTTGAAAACAATGTCCTCTCCTGGTGAAGCAATTAAATCATAACGATTTTTACCTACACGAAGTGATAATAGACGCGCCTGACTAGTAGGTCTTTTAAATTGAAAGGCATTTTTGTCTCCAAAAAACATGGAGTCCAATTTTCTTTCGCCTTCGTATAACGATATTACTTTAATATTTCCTGGATTTTCAATTTGGCCAGAAATTGTAAACTCATCTTTATTTTTACATCCGATTAGAAATAAAAATAAACAACCCACCACTAGCAACGTCTGCTTCATCATATTCGTTTTATTTTATAAATTCTATTGCTCTATCTATCGCTGTTTGTAATCCGGCACTATTTTTTCCTCCGGCTGTCGCAAAGAACGGCTGTCCTCCACCACCACCTTGGATGTCTTTTGCCAAATCCCGGATAATATTTCCAGCATTCAAGCCTTTTGATTTTGCTAATTCATCTGAGATGACAACGGTCAAACTTGGTTTACCGTCAAAATCAGCTCCTATTACTAAGAATAAGTTATTAACGGCTCCTTTTAATGCGTAAGCTAAGGTCTTACAGCCTCTGCGTTTGGCAAATCAACAACTGTGGCTAAGAAATTAACATCACCTACTTGTTGTAATTTGCTTTCTAGGTCTGATTTTAACGCTAATGATTTTTCAATAATCGTTTTTTCAATTTCCTTTTTCAAAGCACTGTTTTCGTCCACGATTTTACCCATTGCGGCAACAAAGTCTTTTGGATTATTTAATAACCCTTTGATTTGGTCAACTAATTCAAAATGTTCACGGATCACTGCTGCAGATTTCGTTCCTGTAATCGCTTCGATACGACGTACACCTGCTGCAACGGCAGACTCTGATGTAATCTTAAAGAAACCGATCTGACCGGTAGCTTTAACATGCGTACCACCACATAGTTCTTTTGAAAATTGATCATCAAAAGTAATGACACGCACATAATCGCCATATTTTTCACCAAACAACGCAGTAACTCCTGAATCTAATGCTTGTTGGTAAGGAATATTGCGTTCCTCTTTCAATGCAATATTTTCACGAATCTTAGCATTGACAATATCTTCGACTTGTTTGATTTCCTCTTCTGTTACTTTAGAGAAGTGAGAAACATCAAAACGTAAAATATCATCATTTACTAAGGAACCTTTTTGATTCACATGATCGCCTAATACCTGCTTTAATGCAGCGTGCAATAAATGCGTCGCAGAGTGGTTATTCTCTGTATCTTGTCTTTTTGCCTGATCGACTTGAGCTACAAAAAGGCCTTCGAAACTTTGTGGGAGGGTATCTATAAAATGTACGAACAACCCATTTTCCTTTTTTGTATCGGTTACAAATATCTTCTCACCTGTAGCTTCAGAAATCAAAACTCCAGTGTCACCGACCTGACCACCACCTTCTGCATAAAAAGGTGTGACCGATAAAACCAATTGAAATTGGTCTTTTCCTTTTGCTGAAACTTTACGGTATTTTACAATTTCTGTTTTTGCACTTAGTGTATCGTATCCAACAAATTCAAAGCCTTCATCTTCATTGACTAAAATCCAGTCTCCTGTATCAATGGCAGTTGCTGCACGTGAACGGTCTTTTTGGATCTGCAATGCTTTATTAAAACCGACCATATCAACGGAAAGATTTTTCTCTCTCGCTAGTAACTCGGTCAAGTCTATTGGAAAGCCATAAGTATCATATAATTCAAATGCAAAATCACCATCAACAGTTGTATTTGATTCAGCATAATTTTCGAAACGCTGTACTCCTGTGACTAAAGTTCTTAAGAAAGACACTTCCTCTTCTAAGATTACTTTTTGAACAAAACTTTCCTGTGCTTTCAATTCGTTAAATACACCATCAAACTGTGCCGCCAACAAAGGGACTAGCTCATTTATGAATGGTGTTTTGAAATTTAGGAAGGTATACGCATAACGCACTGCACGACGTAAAATACGACGAATTACATAACCTGCTTTATTATTAGAAGGTAGCTGACCATCGGCAATGGCAAAACTAATCGCCCGAATATGGTCTGCAACTACACGCATTGCAATATCTGTTTTCTCATCCGCACCATAAGCTATCCCGGCTTTTTGAGAGATGAACTGAATAGTAGGCTGAAAAACATCGGTATCGTAGTTAGATGTTTTCCCTTGAATAGAACGTACCAAACGCTCAAAACCCATTCCTGTATCCACATGTTTTGCTGGTAAAGGTTGCAATGAACCATCTTTTAGACGGTTGAACTGCATGAAAACCAAATTCCATACTTCAATTACTTGCGGATGATCGGCGTTAACAAGTGACTGTCCAGCTACTTCTTGACGTTCTTCTTGCGTACGCATATCGTAATGGATTTCGGAACATGGACCACATGGTCCTGTCTCTCCCATTTCCCAAAAATTATCTTTTTTATTTCCTAATAGAATACGATCTTCAGCGATTAAAGCTTTCCAAAAATCATAGGCTTCAGTATCCTTTGCTAGTCCTTCTGAATCATCACCTTCGAAAATCGTTACGTAAAGACGGTCTTTATCTAATTTGTATACATCAGTAAATAACTCCCAAGCCCACTGAATAGCCTCTTTTTTGAAATAATCGCCAAAGCTCCAATTGCCCAACATTTCAAATAAGGTATGGTGGTAGGTATCAATACCTACTTCTTCCAAATCATTATGCTTACCAGAAACACGTAAACAACGCTGTGTATCGGCGACACGTGGAAATTTAATGGCGGCTTCGCCTAAAAATAAATCTTTAAACTGATTCATTCCCGCGTTTGTAAACATCAATGTGGGGTCATTTTTCACCACAACTGGTGCAGATGGTACGATTTGGTGTCCTTTACTTTTGAAAAAATCCAAAAAAGCCTGACGAATTTCTCTACTTGTCATTGAAAATCTAATTGTCTAATTATGATGTTGCAAACTTACTTAAAATTGCCTCGTTATGCAATTAGACGGATGTCTTTTAGTTCATAATAATGTACTAAAAGTGTCATGAAATAAAATAAATTTTGACTATTTTTAAGAATAATTCAATTTCACACTACAATAGGAATAAGGAAAATTAATGGTCGTAATACGTCTTATTTAAATTTGTGCTTAAAATCACTTTATTTCATTAAATTAAGCACATGTTTAGATCATTGGAAAAAATATCTTTACAACAGTCAAAAGCAAACTTAACCGATACAAAATGTGTTAAGCTACAATGATGAAATTATATCATAATTAATTAAAGAAAGTGTACGTAATAAAACTAATTACCAAACAACATGAGCAATAAAATTTTAGTCCCGATTGATTTTTCAGAGAACGCCAACACGGCTGTTCAATTTGCAATTGATTTGGCAAAAAAGAGAGGGTTTGATATTCATTTATATCATAACTATACCGTTTCGTCCAGTACTTTTGATGATGTAAACAGTGATAGTTCTGATGATAATTTCAAAGCAGATGTTTTAATGGCTGATTTAATCGAGAAACTAAAGGCCAATAATCCTACTATCGTTTTCACGTCAAAATGTGAGCGCGGCATTATTACGGAGTCCCTGTTGAAAGAAACGAAAAATACTACTTATTCGGCTATTATCATGGGTACTAAGGGTAAAACAGATGATACCAGTGTGATAGTGGGCAGTACAACATATGCTGTTAGTCAGAAAAGTAATATTCCCGTTATTGCGATCCCCTTTAATTACCAAACAAAAGATATTAAGAAAATAGGTTTATTGTCCAATTTTAAATATGCTGAATTGGATACGTTAAATGAATACATCAAAATATTCGGATCTGATGTCAAAGTACAGATTATTCACGTACACTACCATTCGGAGTCTGAATCTGACATTGAGGATAAATTAGAAATTTGGAAATATCAAATCAAAAAGCACACGGAAATAACCGATGTGGATATAGAAGTAGATTCTATACAAACTGATGTAGAAGAATTGGACACTATCCCTGAGGTAATCAATGATATCATCAAAGATGAAGAAATAGATGTTGTATTGATCACGAAAACACGTAAGTCATTTTTTGAAAGATTGTTCAAAAAATCTGTCGCCAAACAAATCATTCATCATCCTATTATTCCAACATTTTTTTCTAAAGCTTAATTATTATGGGCAAAATATTAGTTCCGATCGACTTTTCTGAAAACTCGATTATTGCTGCACGATACGCAAGAGAAATTGCTCTTGAAAATCAAGATGAACTTGTTTTCTTACATGTTTACACCCGACATGTAAACAAATACGCCAATTTTATGGTCCATGGGGAACACATTGTTGATCCAACTATAAAGGAATCTGAGGAACAACTCAATCAACTTGTCGGCGTGGTAAAAGAAAAATGGCCTACTTTGGTCATAAGCCAACTTTTCGATGAAGGGATTCTTGCTGAAGTTATTAGTAAAGAAACGGCAAGAAATCAGTATAAAGTTGTTGTTATGGGTACAAAGGGTGCCTCTGGATTAGAGTCTGTATTAATAGGGAGTAATACTTATGATGTAATCCGTGATTCACAAACTCCAATTTTAGCCATACCTGCTAATGCAACCGCATATAAAAAGGATACGATTGCTTTGTTAACGAATTTTAAACCAGGTGAATTAGAGGTGTTAAAACAGGCGATTCCTGTCTTTGGCAGTAAATTTCATTTATTATTGATTCATATTAATAAAGAGGAGGTTGATATTAAAATCTTGGATAAAAAGCTTACGGAATGGATAGACAATATCATTACAGAAACGGGCATTGACGACATTTCCTATACCGTAAAAAATAGAAGTCATTTTGCAAATTCTGCTGAGAAAATTGCGAATGGAATACAAACGATGATTCGCGATGAAAATATTGATATTATTTTAATAACAAAGAGCCGTAAAACATTTTTTCAGAACTTGTTTAATGAAAATATAATCAAAGAAATGGCTATGGGGATTGTTATTCCTAACTTTTTTGGCAAAACGAATCCGAATAGCAATATTCCTAAATAAAGTACACACAAACGCTGTAATGTTACTAATAGTATACATTATGGCGTTTTTTTTTAAAATTAAGAAAATAGCAAAGTAGACAATTGTCTACAAGAGGGGATAAATGTAACTCTGATTGTAGCAGACGTCCAATATTTGGCAACATTATTGTCTAGAGCACTATAAAGAAATTTAAAATCAAATTTAAATAATATGAAGATTAACCTTAAGAAAAGTGGATTATTAGTAGCAGCTGGATTATTGGCATCTGCTTCATTTGCACAAAATGCAAAAGTTGGTTCTATAGAGGGCACTACACCACTAGGACCATCTACCCAATACAGAACTTGGTCTATCGGTATTGGTGCTGGGGTTTTAAATCAAACTAATATTTTTGGTTTCAACCGTAAAGATTACAATGATTTAGATCACAATGTTGGTTATTCGGCATACATTAAGAAACAAATATCTCCTTCTTTTGGATTTAAAGCTTCTTATTTAGGCGGTAAAGTTGGTGGAGCATATGATGATGGTTCACAATCTTTCGAAACTAAAACACCTTGGTCAGCAGCTTTATCTGGAGAGTGGACAATGGCTAATACCAATTGGAGATTTTTCAACAGTTTTATCAAACCTTATGTATCATTAGGTATTGGGGTATTAAATTCTGAGGCTACAGTAACGATGGGGTCAACAAGCACTACATATGATTCTCAATCGAAGTTATTTGTTCCTGCTGATTTCGGATTGAAATTCGCCATTGCAAAAGGGATTAATTTAGATTTAGGATACCAGTTGAACTGGGCGAATCAGAAGTTTGATGGATCTAATCCTGCAGTGGATCCAAAGCCTACCTTCAAAAATGATTTATTCTCGTATGCACATGCTGGTTTAGAGATTGCTTTAGGAGATGGTTCGAAACCTACTTTGAACAATTCAAATCCTGTTGCTACGTTAGTAAATGATTATACTGCAAAATATGATGATTTAAAAGCACAACGTGATGCATTGGATGCTGCTAATAAAGCATTACAATCTAAGTAGAGTCATTGAACGCTGACTTACAAGATGATGATGGCGATGGTGTTGCTAACAAATTTGACAAATGTCCAGGTACGCCTTCAGGTGTTCAAGTAGATGGTGCTGGTTGTCCAATTCTTGTTAAAAATGAAACTAAAATTGTAGAGAAGTTATCACGGAGACGGATAGAAGAACTGTTGATGAAGCAATTAAAAACTTAGAATTCGAAACTGGTAAATCAGTTATCCGTTCTACTTCATACAATTCTTTAGATCGAGTTGCTGCTTTATTAATTGAAAAAGATTTCAGTTTAAAATTAGCTGGTCACACGGATAACACTGGTTCATTACAATTGAACTTAAGATTATCTAAAGAGCGTGCTGAGTCAGTAAAAGCTTATTTAGTATCTAAAGGCGCTAATCCTTCTCGTATTGAAGCTACTGGTTACGGTCCAAACCAACCTATTGCATCTAACAAAACTGCAGAAGGTCGCCAACAAAACCGTCGTGTTGAGTTTACAATATATTAGTAGATTTTAACATCAGGCATATAAAG
>NZ_ASZT02000206.1:0-6790 GCF_001006065.1 Sphingobacterium sp. IITKGP-BTPF85 | reverse complement strand
AATAATTTAAAATCGTAAATTGCTTGCATTTGCAAGTGCAAATATAAATATCAACTTGCAAAATGCAAGTGTTTTTTAAAAAAAAGTACATTATTATGAAAAATAGATCGCAATGCCCTATCAGCTGTTCACTAGATATTTTAGGAGATAGGTGGTCATTACTGCTCATCCGGGATTTGATGCTATCGAAGCAATGCACGTATAGTGACTTCTTAAAATCTGAGGAAAAGATCGCAACGAATATCTTGGCTTCAAGATTGTTGATGCTCGAAGAAAATGGTTTTATCAGTAAATTAGAACATCCGGAAAGTAAAGCAAAAGTGTTATATACGCTTACTAAAAAGGGAATAGATTTACTCCCATTATTGATTGAGATGCAATTATGGGCAGATAAATATTACACGATACCCGTAGAACAGAAAGAGATTATTAATGCTGTAAAAAAAGACAAAGCAGGTTTTATAAAAAAACAGAAGAAAATATTATTGGATTTTGTAAAAAACCCTTGATTTTTTATAGGAGAATATACTATACCTTAAATATAGTTTAGCAAAGTTGAATTCTCCCTAACATATTTACAGGAGCAAATACCTAGTTGCCTGCTCCTGTATCATGATCACTTTTTCCTTATTCTCCCTAGAAGTCGACTAGTCACATAGCTCAGGTCCGTCCCGACTACAGCCATCAAGGCAGTATGCATAACATCAGCAAGAGAAAAACTTGCCCAGATGGAACAGAGCTTACCTCCTAGAGTTCCGATACGGATATCATTGCCTTTCATCCCGTACCTCCTTTTCTTGATTCGGCAAGATCTGCTTTGGTGGTGTAGGCTCCTCCTCTCCTTTTTCGCGACCTAGTACAGCCGGAATTCCGATCTGCTCACCATGTGCGGTATTATTTTCGTTTTTCAAGTTTATAACTCCCTACCGGGATACAGCTAAGTCTCTCCAAATTATTGCGCCAGGGCAGTTCGATAGTACGGCAGATTACCTCACCTTCAAAAGTGAGGATACCTTTCGACCCTTGCTCTCTAAAAATCCGTTGGAGATGCAAGATTTGTTTTGTTGACATTTTTATGTTTTAACTATTTACATTCCCTGCTGCCAACTCAATGTTCCTCCAGTACGACTATAAAATATGGATTCCTAAACTGTTCAGAATTTTTATACATAACACAAAATACAACTTCACAAATGCAACACTGTTGCTTTTTCAGAATTATTTATTACTTCGCCTATTATTAAATAAATAGATATGATAGAAACATTTAACATGAGACCTCCGCATTTTTTAGTCTATGGATTATTGATGTTGGCTTTAATGAGCTGTAAAAAAGATGGCGCGATGGCATTACCTGAGATTTCCTTTGACCTACCCGCAGACATCAATCTGGAGTATGGGAAACATGATACAATTGACTTAAACACATTTATTGTTAATCAGGGAAATGGTGTCAATTTTTCTATAGATTTTGAACCCACCGAGAATGTACAGATTACACCCCAAATAACATTGCATAATCAACTTGAAAAAGCAATTTTTGTCGATAAATCTGGAAAATTGTTTATTAAAAGCGAAGAATTATATCCTAATGGAACCACCTCCAGTTTAAATGGCAAAAAAATTCCTGCACAATACAGCGTAACAGTGTCCGCCAAATCAACTGATGGTAAAGAAGTCGCTCAGAAATTGTTGTCAATACGTGTTTTAGAGCTGGAAGATCTTCAATTTAAATATTTTGACGACTTAAAAAAAGGCCAACTGAAAATATTTAATATTTTGTATACAGACACAGACAGTTATTTTACTTTAACAAAGCCAGTTCCTTCAAAAAACTTAATACTAAAGTTAAATGAAGCACAAGCAAAAGAGGTCGGACTTTCATTGCAGGACAATGCGCTAAAGGTCTATTGGAAAGGTAACCCAAACCAAGAGAATGACAAATACATGGAATTAAATCCTAAATTGGAGAAAGATGGTTTCGCTATCGGCTCAGCAAGTTTTTCGGTCAGGTACATTCCAAAAATTGAATTCTTTTTTGGCGATTTATATCTCGATCCGTCTACCAAATCCATTAAAAAGATCAATACCAGCTTTAGACGCAGCTCGGTTGAAGGTGGTAGCATGGTTCAACCCACTTTTTTCCAGAGAAATTGATATCCGGCTTTGAAATTTCTTCTATAGAGAAAGATGGTCGTGTATTTAATGACTCTGAAACAGTATTTACCATAGACAAAGGAACAGGAATGGTAAGTGTCAAAAATAATACTTCATTGAAAGCTGGAATTTACACGCTTACATTACAAGCAAACACCACGAATGCTCAAAAAGTAATAACAACACTCTCTTTGGGTTTACAGTAAAAAAATCACTTTAGCGACAAAGATCTACGATTTTACTCCTTCCTGTTAGTAGCAACAGAAATACAAACAGTAGATAAAGTTTAAATTGCAATTAAGTTGCATCTTCAACTTCACTTTTGTATCTTAGTACCATAGCAGATCATTATGCCTTTGCATAATTTTAAGCTGTTCATAAATTTTATTTTTTGATAAATTTTAAAATTTGAAACCCTCGAAGATATCCTTTCGAGGGTTTTTTTATAAATCTTTTGCGATGTTATATTTGAGAATGTGCATGATGGTAATACAACAATTTCCTAATCATCCAGTACGGTCTCCACTACACCAAGCCCCGGAGCGATGTATTTAATAATATTCAGAGCCTTTTCCGGAAATCTAATAGGCGCTTTTCTAATTGAACTAATACTGTGATCGAAAAAACAGGTGAATTTGATTTCAGCATAAAAATCTCTATATTTCAGAGTTAAAAAATAACACATGTTTTATCAACAAATATATCCAATAGAACCACTGCGGAAATATGTTCGCTACTTTTGGGTATTGGAGGGTAATAGTCTGGATTTTTCTGAAAAAATATTTAAGATAATGTCAGACGGTATGCCAGGTCTTATTTTTCAAACTAACAAAAAGGCATTTCGAGACAAGAACAATCAGGAATTACCACAATTATTCGTATATGGACAAACTACACGATATACTGAACAAAGAGCAATAAACAGTTTCCAAAATATTGGAATTTACTTTCAGCCGAGCGCACTTAAATCCATCTTCAGAATAGATGCAAGCGAATTGACGAACCAACATATTGACATAGACGATCTACTAAAAACTACTATAACTGAACAGATTTCAAATACAGCAAGCACTGATGAAAAGATAGTATTACTCTCTACATTCTTATTGCGGCAGTTGCAACGAACAAATATCAATAGTGAAAAACCAGATTTTGCAATCGCACAACTGGAAAAAGGAATGAGTTTGCAAGATGTGCAAAATGAGCTTAAAATGTCCGAACGTTCATTGGAACGATATTTCAAACAGTACATTGGCATCTCGCCCAAGTTATTCTCGAAAATAGGTCGATTTCAATCTGCCTTAGAAATCATACGTAAAACCCCCTTTGAAAAATTGACCGACATCGCTTATCAAAGTGATTATTTTGACCAATCACATTTTATCAGGGATTTCAAAGAATTTGCAGGAACAAGTCCAAAGAAATTCAAGCTCCATGCCAATGAGATCGTTTCGAATTTTCCGGAATGGAAAGTTTAGATACTGTCGGTTTTATCCAATTTTATCGAAAAAAAGCCTAATAACTTTGCTTCAAAAAAAGAGTTATGATAGCCATTACAGGAGCAAGCGGAAACTTAGGCAAAGCCACTATTCAATTTTTATCGCAGCAAGTCTCACCTACAAACATTGTTGCCATTGTCAGAAACCCAGAAAGGGTACATGATTTTATTAAACAAGGTATTATTGTCAGGCAAGCAGATTACAACAACTATGAAACGCTTCTGGAAGCGTTTAAAGGTGTTGAAAAGGCCTTGCATATCTCCACTATCGGAGTAGACTTGAAAACAGCTAAACAGCAGGAAAAAAATGTGGTAAACGCATTGCTAGAAAACAACGTAAAACACATTGTTTATACAAGTATGGTACAGACCCAAGCCAACAGGATATTTGAAGGGACTAAAACATCATACGAAACAGAAAAATTGATAAAAGGGACAAAAATACCTTATTCTTTTTTAAGAAACAGTATGTATATGGAAGCCATTCCCGAACTTATTGGAGATGCGTTGCAATCGGGCGAAATCCGTTACCCATCGGGCGAGGGAAAGATAAGTTTTGTCTCCAGAATGGATATTGCAGAAGCTATTGTAAAAGTACTAACAGAAAGTACACACGATAATCAAATCTATGAAATAACAGGCAATAAAGCGTATTCATTTGATGAATTGGCAAAGCTAATCTTTACAGAAAAGGGCATACCAGTACAACATAGCGATATTTCAGAGGAATTCTTCAGAAAAGAACTGACTAGCTACCGAGTGCCTCCTGAAATAGTCAATTTATTGGTCAGTATGGCAAATGGTATTAAAATAGGTGAGTTTTCCTATGTTGACAACACACTAGAAAAATTGCTTGGTAGAAAACCGTTAGTCTTGAACGAGTTTATAAAAATCTTTTGATTATGTTGTTTAAGGAAGTACATCTGAACGGTATTAAATCGGGAAAAATCACATTGGCATTTCGTAAATGGCAAAAGGCTTCTGTAAAATGCGGAAGCCTTTTACATACGTCTGTTGGTTTGATTGAAATCGGTAAAATTGAAAACATAAGCGAAAATTGTATAACCGAACAGCATGCAATAGAGGCAGGTTTTACAGATAAACAACAGTTACTAAAATCATTTACGCACAATAGTACAGAAACCATTTTTAAAATATCTGTCAGCTATCATTCCGCAGAGCCACGAGTTAAGTTGAGAGAACAAACGGAACTATCAGAAAAGGTATTTACCGATTTAAAAAAGAAATTAGAACGGTTAGACAATTATAGTAAGAAGCAACATTGGACAAACAAAGTTCTATCTACTATAAACGACAATCCCAATTTACATGACAAAGGTATAGCAGAATTGACAGGATTTGAAAAAGAATGGTTAAAGCTGAATATCCGAAAATTGAAAAATTTAGGCTTGACCATAAGCCGTAATGTAGGTTACGAACTTTCTCCTTTATGAAGCGAATATTTAAACAAACTTTGTAAATTAAAATAGTTAACAACCTAATAGAAACAGTTCACAAATAAAGGTAGTAAAAAGTGAGCTGGGATGAGAGGTTCAGATCCCTTTAAAGTATGGAACTAAGGATTTACCCCTCAGTAATCAATACTACAAGATAATATTTGTGAAAATATTGTAAAATAATTATTTACAATTTCATTTTATTTGGTATTATTGTGATAATAAAGAGCGATAGAAAACACTTACACCTTCAACTACAACCTTTTTTAATCATGATCAGCGAACCCTTAAAAAGTAAATTCAAAATTTCACCGACAGCCAGTTTAGTGCTTTGTTTAGCCAATGAACTTTATCGAGACGGAAAAACATGCCAGGCATATGTAGAAAATATCGATACTTCAGAAGGAGAATCGCTCGTAAAGAGTTTTAAACAAGTATTCGAACACTCCGAGTCAATCGCAATACTGAGAAAGCGGTATATCCGCCATCTTTTCGAAGACTATGCTAAGCAATTCCCAAAATTCCAGGTCTGTATTTTAGGAGCTGGTCTTGATCCGCTTTCACTTTATCTGCTAGAACAATATCATGATCAAATCGAGACTATTTTTGAAGTTGACATGGAATCTATGGACGAAAAACGTGCTATGTATACCAAATTGATCGGTGATAATGATAAATTAAAGCTGATTACTCATGATGCTACCGATATTGATCCTTTGTTGGTTGAAATTAAAAAAATGGGCTATCATACATCAATCCCGACGATATTCTTACTGGAGGGTTTTGTTTATTACATCAGCCGAGATAAGTTCAGTACTTTGCTTGAAAATTAGCCTCCGCTGATGGACAGAAAGCAGTAATACTGGACTATGTTATACCATTTGAAGCTGTTCATGAAAGCAATCGGGAGAAATCCCGACTCATGCTTCGTTCACTAGAAAAAGGTTTAGGTTGGCCAATTATGGTTTATCATACATTTGATATCACCGGGTTGATCCAATTTTTTAAAGGAAATATAATAACATCTGATTCAACACAGTCAATGGAAAAAACATTATATGGGGAAAACAAAATTTACATTGAACCAACAAGTGGCTTTATGGAAATAATAAGTTTTAAGTTCTGATAAAGATATTAAAGTTGGAAAAGCAAATGCCAAATTAATTAAAATAAAAAGGAGACTCTATAAAGAATCTCCTTTTTATCACCTTTTCCTTATCCTTCCCAACAGTCGGCTCGTCACATAACTCACGACTGTCCCGACAACCGCCATCAATGCGGTATGCGCGACATCACCAAGAGAAAAGCTAACCCATATCGAACAGAGCGTACCCCCTAAAGTTCCTATACGGATATCATTCCATTTCATCCTGAACCTCCTTTTCTTTATCAATTAACAGCTGGTCTGCCGGAGGTGACTCCTCCTCTCCTTTTTTGTCTTTATCATCCATTACGGTCTCCACCACACCAAGCCCCAGAGCAATGTATTTAATAATATTTATTGCCTTTCCCGGCAGTTTAATCTGCGCCATCAGCACCACCTGTAGCGCACGGCTTATTTTTTGAATTATCTTTTTCATGTTTTTAATTATTAAAAGGTCTAGCGTTCCGACTGCGTAATTGCACCGAAAAAGAGGCGTTAAAAATGAATTTCTGCCTGAGTGAAACGAGTTTAAAT
>NZ_ASZT02000205.1:0-6796 GCF_001006065.1 Sphingobacterium sp. IITKGP-BTPF85 | reverse complement strand
TTTGTTTATACGATTAATAATTTAGACTAGACTAAACTAATCTGTCTTTTTATACTCTCTTCAAGAGATATAATAGTCTCAGTACGCTGAATTCCTTGTACAGATTGTATATCTTCATTTAATACTTTACGCAGGTGTACTGTATCGCGACAGATTATTTTTGCAAAAATACTATATTGTCCCGTGCAGTAATGTAATTCAACGACTTCTTTAATTTCTTTTAATTGAGCAACAGCATCAGAGTATTGAGATCCTTTTTCAAGGTAAATCCCTAAGAAGGCAGTGATATCAAAACCAACTTTCTGAGGATTAATAATTAAGTTGGATCCTTTAATAATACCTAGTTCTTCCATTTTTTTCATGCGTACATGTATAGTGCCACCAGATACAATTAACTTTTTTGCTATTTCTGTATAAGGAATAGACGCATCATTCATCAAAATTGATAATATCTGAATATCAAGATTGTCTAAATCGTAATTAGAATAGTTGTTTTCCATTAAAAGTGCTGTTATTAATTAAGTTAACCCAAACCGATAATATATTACCAAATAGTCGTATCGGATTAAATTTTTAAATTTTTCAAAAATACTAAGATTTGTTGGTTTATGTATGTAAATTTAGTAAAAATTTTATATACATATTGTTAATGTGATATTTAAATAACAAATTTTGTATAGATTTTTATTGATATTGGCATTTGATTTTAAAAAGATATTTATGGAAATAGAAGATGTTAAAATTTCAAGGAAGAAACCCATTTTTGCAGTAGGAGAGGGATTACATAAATACTTGAGACTATATCAACGTGATGCAAAGCTTCCTATTACGTATAAGGATCTTTTATCTTTTACTGAAACTATACCTGTATTGGATAAATACGGTAACGACACTTTTGGGAAACGCCATTATATCCACCATATCTCATTGATCATTTATATGAAGGTTTGAAAGTAATATATGCTAAATTAAAGGCATCGGGTAATACCCGTATTGTGCAACATAAGTATATTGATCGTGTTGAGTATTGTGCGTTTGGCAATACAAGGCCTTTTCGAATTCGTATTGTAAACCGACTGAATGATGTTTATGATTATTTTTATATTAAGCAAGCTGATGCATCTCGTATTTATGGCTTAGAATTGGAGGAAATCTTATCGCCAAATCAGGTAAATTATATGGTCGATAATGAAACTTTGGTTGAGGAACATATTGTTGGAATCCCTGGTGATACTTTTGCCAAGCAACGGATGTATACACCAGATTATAATCTAACACGTATTTCTAAGGAGTTTGTTAAATTTAACGAACGTTGCATAATTACTTTGTTAGGTGATATGCGCGCTTATAATTTTGTCGTACAAATAACTCCAGATTTTGACGATTTTCAATTCAGAATTCGAGCTATTGATTTTGACCAGCAATTTTATGAAGGCAATCCAAAAGTGTACATGCCACAATTTTTCAAAGAAAACTTTCCTTATGTGAAACTTTCAATGGAACATTTGACAGAAAAAACGGTTTCTCAATATCAACAAGAAGAGCGATCATCTATTGTACATCGTGTACGTATTGAAAGGCATCGGATCGCTGACCTTAGGGACGCATCAAAAACCCAACAGTTATCGACAGAGGAAAATATAAAACAATTGCGTGAAGCTTATGCAATTTCTCATTCAAGTGAACAGTATTTGAAGTGTAAATCGATGACTGATATTGTTGAATTAAATGTGAAAAATGTTATAAGGCAAGTACAGCTATAATTACTTGATTCTTTTTTCATTATCTTTTACAAATGCACTCCAACCACTGTAACTTTTGCCAGTTTCGGAGGTCACATTTTTTTGAAAGGAATGACAAACAGCAACAGCTAATCCATCTGTTGCGTCTAAAAATTCAGGGCTTTCATTAAATTTTAATAATGACTTCAACATTCCTGCTACTTGCTCTTTGGTTGCATTTCCATTTCCAGTTACTGATTGCTTTATTTTTCGTGGAGCATATTCAAATATAGGAATATCAAAATTTAATGCGGCGGCCATAGCGACACCTTGTGCTCTTCCTAATTTCAACATTACTTGTATGTTTTTTCCATAAAATGGAGCTTCTAATGCAACACTGTCCGGTTTATATTCCTCTATTAAAGCAGTAGTTTTTTTAAATATACGTTGGAGTTTCAGAGCATGGTCATCAAGATGCCCCATTTTCACGACTCCCATAGTAATGAGATTGATATTGTTTCCTTGTTCACGTATGATTCCGTAACCTAGAACAGCTGTTCCGGGGTCAATACCTAAAATAATTCTCTCTTTTGCTTTCTCCTTCTGCATGTGCAATATTACATTTTTTATTTCGTAACGATTCAAAAATGAAGATGTAATGGATACTAATATTGCCATAAAATAACTTTAGCTTTGATTAATATTTAGTAACATTGTGTCCAAAATTGATAAATGCTAACAAAGGTTCAAAAAAATATAGCGGGATATTGATAAAAATTGCGGTACTAGCTTTTGCTGGATGGTATATTTATCAACAATTATCCGATCCTAAAAATCTTCTGAAGTTTGAAACATTAATCGCAGGTATAGATCCTCATTATTTCTGGTTGACATTTAGCTTAATCGTGTTCTTGATGTTTGTTAATTGGATGCTTGAAGTTGTAAAATGGCAATATTTGGCTATTAGAATTGAAAGAATATCTTTTGGACGTGCATTTCAATCGGTATTTAGTGGATTAACATGGGCTATTTTTACTCCAAATAGGATTGGTGAATATGGAGGTCGTGTTTTGTTTTTGAAACCTGAAAATCGAGCAAAAGGTGCTATAGCAATGGGAGTTGGGTTATTTGCACAACTTGTATTAACCAGTATAGCTGGTGCTTTAAGTATTGCTTGGTTTGCATGTACTTATATGGATACTCCGGTTTCTATAGAGTTTGGAATTTGGTTATTAGCAATATTGTATGCGACAGGTTTTTTAGTACTTTATTTTAATGTGCATTGGATTGATTTATTGGTTGGTCGAATTAAATTTCTAGAACGTATCAAACCTTTCTTTTCTATTTTGGAAGAGTATACTTTTAAGGAATTGCTTGTTGTCATATTGATATCGTTGGCAAGATTTATCATTTTTACTTCTCAGTACATTATTTTAATGTTGGTCATTTTACCAGAATTACCATTCGTGGCAATGATTTTGATGATATTTATTCTTTTCTTTGTGCAGGCCGCATTACCGACATTGGATATTTTTGATTTTAGTGTAAGAAGTTTTGTTGCAGGTAATCTTTATAGTTATATCACAAACCAAGAACTAGCCGTGATGGCAATTGTTTCTTGTATTTGGTTCGTTAATTTGATACTTCCAGCTGTTTTAGGTTCTATTTTTGTTTTGAAAATAAATTTTTTTGGTGATTCTAAGTCTTAGTTTTATTACGATAATATTGGCGATTGTGTATATCGCTCTGGTTCTGTATATGCGGAAAGGTTGGTTTGAAATACCAACTGTAATATCGAACTGTTTACCGGTCAAACGTATTTCTATTATTATAGCTGCACGTAATGAAGAGAATGGTATAGCACGTACTATTGATGCTGTACTTAATCAAAAATTTCCACCTGAACAGTTTGAATTAATTGTAATCGATGACCATTCTACTGATCGGACAAGTGATGTTGTATTGTCCTACGCGCACAGAGGAGTACAATTAATTCAGTTGAATGAGAGCAATAAATTGAATTCATATAAAAAGCTTGCTATAGCGAAGGCTATTGATTTATGTACAGGAGAGATCATTGTTACAACTGACGCTGATTGTAGGATGGGTGAAAATTGGTTAATGTCAATCATTAGCTATTTTGAAACTCAAGACTTATATCTTTTATCTTCACCTGTAGTGTATTCAGAAGAGAAATCATTTTTTGAAAGACTTCAAACACTTGAGTTTTTATATTTAATAGGCTTAGGCGCAGCAGGTATTGGTAATAAAAATCCGACAACTTGCAACGGAGCAAATTTGGCATATCGCAAAGATATTTTTTATGAAATGGGTGGATTTGCCGGTATAGATGAATTAGCATCTGGTGATGATGAATTATTTTTGCATAAAGTTGCTGCCAAATATCCACATAAAATAGGATTCTGTAAATCTACAGATGCAGTGGTTTACACCGATGCTAAGCCTACAATTGGGTCATTTATAAGTCAGCGGAAGCGTTGGGCTTCTAAGAGTACAAAATATAAAAATAAAGCAATTGTGTTACTAGGAATCACAATTTGGTTATTCAACTTTTGTATGCTTACCTGTCTTATCGTAGGTTTATTTTATCATTATTCCTATCTTTTTACTTTTTTGGTTGTATTAATCGCTAAAATCATAGTTGAATATCTATTTATTCAACCCTTAACTCAGTTTTCAAAGAGAGAGGAGTTAATGCGGTATTTACCAATTCTTTCCTCGTTACATATAATATACCTCGTGTATATTGGTATACTTGGTAATATAGGTAAATATGATTGGAAAGGTCGGCAGGTTAAATAATCTAACCATTTTTTACTTTTAAACGGATTTTCTGTTCAGCTTCTAATACTATTTCTTCCAAAGTTTTATCAGTTTTATCAATAGGATCTAAAACTTCCCAGCTCATTTTCACAAAGGGTGTAAGAGGAAATAAGCCATTTTTAGTCATTTCATATGAACCATTTATTGCGATAGGAACAATTAGTGCATCGGGATTTTTCTTTAATAATGTAGCTATTCCGCCAACATGAAAAGGCTTCATTTTACCATCTCGAGTGCGAGTACCTTCCGGAAAAATAAAAGCTGACCAGTTTTTGGTCTTCATATTATTTGCAAGTTTTAATATTTCACCGATAGACTGTTTTGAGTCCTTACGGTCAATATTTGCCGCCCCACCATGTTTCAAATTGAAGGAAATACTTGGAATTCCCTTCGCTAGTTCTATTTTTGAAATGAATTTTCCATGAAATCTTCGCAGAAAATAGATCATAGCCGGTATATCAAATGTACTTTGATGATTTGCAACGAAAATAATGGGCTGTCCGGTTGGAATGTTTTTATTATCAGTAAAAGATATCGTATTAAACAGCAAAATATTGCAATAGGTGAGAAAGAAATTAAGAATATCGACACTCTTTTTATGTGCTGTATATCCGCCAAACTTTAGGCTCAACCATTGTATAGGGTGAAAAACTAAAAGGCACAAGGCAAAAAAGAAATAAAAAATGGGTGTCAGAATAAATCCAATAATCTTCTTCATGTTTAAATCTAATAATTATTTACAGCAAATATAATTATTAATATACTTTGCAAATAATTATTGATCGCTCATATTTTAAATTATGTTTAATAATACTTTTATAAAATTTATACTATTATTAATAATATTTATATTTATAGAAGAGATGAAAAAATTTCCAAACACTTGCGTCCTAAACGTTTAAAAAGTGGCGGTGTTTTGCTATAGCAAAGTTGCTATATTTAAATCGCCAAACTTAAACACACCGCCAATGGTAAATTTAAACGTTTTTAGTCAGATTTTATCCCTTATCGACCGCGAATTATTCAAAGATTTGGTCGCTAAACACAAGAGTGATAAACATTGCAAAGGGATCAACAGTTGGACGCATCTTGCGAGCATGTTATTCTGCCATTTTTCTTCTGCAGATTCAGTTCGGGATATCAGCAATGGTTTGCGTAGTACTACCGGTAATCTGAATCATTTAGGTGTGGTTAGAGCTCCCAGCAAGTCCAATATTTCTTATATCAACAAGCATCGCAACCATGAGCTCTTTAAAGAGCTGTACTTTTCCCTATTGGACAGGCTATGGCAAAAGGATACGCATTTTCGCAAAGATCTTACCCAATTAAAACGCAAGGTTTATCTAATGGATGCCAGTATCATCCCATTATGTCTATCGGTATTTGACTGGGCCAAGTTTCGCAGCACCAAAGGAGCCATAAAGCTGCACACTGTTTTAGATTATGATGGCTGTCTGCCTGTTTTTATGCAGATTACAGACGGGAAAGTTCATGAGAGCCAGCGTGCGGGCAGCTACAGCTTTTCCAAAGGAAGCGTGGTCGTGGTGGACCGAGGTTATGTGGATTACAGCTGGCTCGGGGATTTGGACAGCAGAGGTTGTTATTTCGTTACTAGGAGTAAAACTAACATGCAGTACAGTGTTATTAAGTCATACCAGAGTGAAGCGCTCCTGGAAAAGGGAATCATTAAAGATGAGATCATTGAGCTTTCTGGCCCTTCTGCCAATAAGTACAATTCCAAACCACTACGCCTGGTTCACTTTTGGGACAGCACCACTGGCAACCAATACCACTTTTTGACCAACAACACTGGGTGGAAAGCCTCCCTGGTAGCAAATATTTACAAGCAGCGGTGGCAGATCGAGATCTTCTTCAAACATCTGAAACAGCGCCTAAAAGTATCATCTTTTGTGGGTACTTCTGAAAATGCGGTAATGATCCAGATATGGACTTCGTTGATCGGCATATTACTGCTCAAATACCTTCAAAAGAAAGCAAGATACGACTGGAATTTATCCAATCTGGTGAGTTTTATCAGGATGAATATCTTCGTGAAAATAAATATCTGGAAATGGATAGATGACCCTTTTATTAGACCGCCAGTAAAGGAACAAAATGGACAGCTACAGATCTTTTCAGACTAAAAAATAGGATCAAAATTGAAATGATCTAAAAATAGCGGTTATTTAGATGGAAAAACACGTCTAAAATTTATTTAGGACGGAACTGAT
>NZ_ASZT02000204.1:0-6939 GCF_001006065.1 Sphingobacterium sp. IITKGP-BTPF85 | reverse complement strand
TTTCCTGCAGCAGATTTAAGGTGTCGTAAAGTGATTCCGTTGGAATTGCCGCAGCGGCATCGTTTTGAAAACCGATCAGGGTGCCATCGTAGTCGAGAAAGAATAACCTTCTGGTTGCACGGTTATATTGATCGAGTATGGCTAGCTTGGTCTGCTCATTGATCCTTCTGGCCATTTCATTCTGCTGGAATAACTTGATTTCACGAAGTCTGCTGAAGAATAAGCGTACCCAGTGTCTGACATTAAATTTCTTGACAATTTCAATGCTGTCATTGAGTCGCATACGCTGTTCAGAAACGGGCATCTGTAAAGCTTTATAAATAGCTTCGGTAACCTGATCTGTTGCATTGGGATTAATATGGATGGCCTGTGTCAATTCTTTTGCAGCACCGGCCAATTCGCTTAAGATCAGCACTCCATCGGTATTTTCCTTACTGGCGATATATTCTTTACACACCAGGTTCATACCGTCTCGTAGCGAAGTGATCAAACAGATATCAGCAGAAACATACAGCGCAGATAACTCTTCCATTGGAAACGAATTGTAGAAATAGGCGATTGGGGTCCATTCATTGTTACCAAAAACAGCATTGATATGGCCTACAGTTCGGTCTATTTCGTCCAGTAATTGTTTGTACTGCGCAACATGATCCCGTGAAGGAACTACGATCATATAAAGAACTACCTGTCCTTTTAACTCTGGATATTTAACCAATAAATTTTCGTAGGCGAGCAAGCGTTCAATGATGCCTTTGCTGTAATCAAGGCGATCGATGCTGAGTATTATTTTCTGATCTTTATAATAATCTTTTATTGCTTGCGCCCGTGTCTGAATGGGCTCGCTATTGGCGAGCTGCGAGAATTTATCAAAATCGATACCCATCGGGTAGACCTCGGTAAAAATACTTCTTCCATCTGTATGCAGGCAATTGTTCTGAACATTTAGGCCAAGAATATGTGCACAGGAATTCAAAAAGTGCTGGGTATCATTGAAGGTATGGAATCCGATTAGATCGGCACCAAGCAGTCCGTTTAGGAGCTCATTGCGCCAAGGGATGCTTCTAAATACCTCATCATTTGGAAAGGGGATATGTTGGAAAAAACCGATTGCAATAGTAGGATACGATTTTCTGACTAATTGCGGCAGGAGCATTAATTGATAATCATGAATCCAGACTTCATCTTTTTCCTGCACATTTTGCTGATCCACAACCTGTGAAAACTTGGCGTTTACCTGCTGGTACATTTCCCAGTCCGGCGTGCGGTATACAGCATAAGATGGTCTATAATGAAAAACGGGCCATAAGACTTCATTCGAAAATCCTTCGTAGTATCCTTTTAATTCCTCTTCGGTCAAAAAGACTGGAATAAGATTGTGTTCGGCCAATCCTTGGGTAATGATCTCTTCTTCTTGTGTATTTAAGGGAATAATTCCGGGCCAACCAATCCATATGTTTTCATCGCTCTTGTAAACGGAACCTAAACCTGTTGCCAGTCCACCTTCACTTGGGATAAACTGAAGTTCATTGTCTTTACGTTCAATACGTATGGGTAATCTATTGGAAACGATAATTGTTCTTTTCTTATACATGGTTTTCTCAGATTTTGGACGATCTTGTAATGTGTAGGTCGTCGGTTTTTAACGCGCTAATTATTATTTAAGTTTTGTGCTACAATGGGGTGTTTATTATTTGGATAAAGCCTGGACTACTGCACATTTTTGTTCCATGCTGCAGGTTCAATGCCCATATCTTTTTGTAGACTGGCCTTGGACAGGGAGGCAAGTCATCTGTTTTTAGTGTTTTGAATAGTGTTGATGTGTTCATAAATATATGATAATATATGATGTTCTATAGTATTTTGCGATCTCGTGCGCCTGGAGAGGCTTTATACGGATTGCTTTAAATCACAGCTGTATACAAGCGAATTTCCAGCCAAAAAAGCGTTTAAAAGTTTAATAAAAGCCATCTTTAATATAGCGGGTATTTATACCTGTTGTATAGTCATTTTATCTATAGGGATGTGACTGATAGTGTATTAGCAATATAGTCTTGCTCCTAAAGGACCTTAGGCAGTGAAACGTCTTTGGAAATGTCAGTATTATTTGCGTGCTGGTTGCCAAAATCGGGTATTTATACCCCCTGAAATAGTGCGGATCTCTGCTATTAAAATAAATATTATCCTATCTGGAAATGTCTATAATGAACTATTGGGGTGTCCAAGTTGTTTGTAAATAAAGTTTTCACTTCATCACCACTTACAATTAACATATATGATGGAATATATTGATACGACAACATTAGACAAAGTTGGTCAGTTTTTAAAAGATAACCAGCTCAAGGTCTTTATAGGAGAAAGTATGACGGGTGGTTTTCTCGGCAGTGTGCTGAGTATGCAGACGGACTCTGGATCTTATTTCCTAGGAGGAGTAACGAGCTATGCGACAAGTGTCAAAAAATCTTTGTTGCAGGTGGATGATCATAGCATTTCTTACTTACTCCAGAGTCATCGGAAGTCACGTTTGAAATGCTGGAGGGGCTTAAAAAATTAGTGGAGGCCGATGTTTATGTGGCGATAACCGGGATGGCTTTTCCGGATTCATCCACTGAACATCAAGCTGAGGTGGGCGATATCTTTATAGCCATATGCTTTAGTGGTATCCATATGCGAAAAACACTGCACTGTGTAGACTGCGATGCTGCCCAGATTTATATCACCGCAGTCAACCATATTATCCATGAACTGTACCGGTTCACCCTTGATCTGGATGATTAGCAATTTTTTTACAGATCATCTAAAAGCATACTGGGTGGGAATTCTTCAACAATAGGGAAGTAGAGGTAAACGGTCGTTCCTTTTTCTTCTTCAGAATCTATTTTGATGGTTCCCCCTAATCTTTCCATAATACGCTTCACTAAGGAAAGACCAACACCTGTTCCTTCGATGTGATCCACATTTTTTCCCCTTTTAAAAATCTCAAATATGCTGTGCAGGTTTTCTTTGGGAATACCGATACCCTGATCTTTTATCTTATAACAGACCTGCTCATCTTCAAAATAGCTGTCAATGTGAAGCTTTACGCCGGCGGTGCCAGGACTGTACTTGATCGCATTGCCGATGATATTACTGAAGATCTGATACAAAGCACTTTTCTCACCCCATACCGGAAGCAATTTACCGTAATCAACCGTTGCTAAAGCGGGATTGTGCAGGATAATACTTTCTTTATAGATCTGATCCAATGTGTATGCCATCGGAATCGGATCTTTCGTGAAGGTTCCGGTTTTACGTTGGGAAAGTAACACGACATTGTTGATGATACTTTCAATACTTTCCGTGCTGGCGATCAGATTGCTGTACCATTTTTGCAGTGCTGCGGGATTGAGAGACTGTTTACTGTTCTGTAAAAATTGGATCCCCATTTTGAGAATGGATAATGGATTTTTTAAATCGTGGGAAAGTGTAAAGGTTAACATCTCCAATTCATTGTTGAGTGCTAACAGCTGTTCACTCCATTGTTGTTTGTCTTTTAATTTTCCAACAATGGATTCCTTTAAAATTTGATTTAGGCGTAGTACAAAACTGATTTCGACATCGTTCCAAGGGGTAGCGATATCGTAATTAACACTTTCAGTGAGGTCTATCTGTTTAATCCCATCGTTGCCATCTGTTTCCGGAGTGACATGCATCTCCATTACATTGCTCACGGTTTCTTTTCGGAACCAAATCAGGACCTGATCACTCAAAGCCCTATCTTAAGATACATAAGCCCTGCAAAAGGTAATTGTCCTTTAATCTTTTCCCCATGGCTTTCTCTAAAATTGTTATCCTTAAATAAGGCTTTTTCGGAGTGGGTCTGAATAAAGGTTATGATCTCATATAGCTGTCCTTTATTCGGACAGATCCCGTGAAAATAAACATCACCCTGATTAAATATGGCCAGACCGTCTGCATTGACCATGTCCATGATGGTACCCATATGTTGCACAAGGCACAATTGGCCGTCTTGTATTTTAACAAATCAATTTTCAGATTGACTTCCACGTCTTTTAGAAGTTTGCCTCGCTCCAACAGATCCTGATTGATGTAGTTTTCATATTTACTGGTGGCATTTTGGATCATAAAAGTACAGAGCTTTCGCTGCTGCAGATCGATATTCTTTTCTTTGTGATGATGCCCAATTAAAAGCCCCCAAAACTGTCCACCTACATGTATAGAAAAAAACAGGGCACTTGTAACTTCCTTTTCCGATAGGAAGAGCCGGTGCAGTTCAGGAACTGGAGCCAACTGACTCTCCAGTAGATTGATCTTTGGATCAATGGAATAGAACTGTTGCTGGTTATCCCGTAGATTGGGACTATAGCGGTATGAACACATGCTGTAATAGGGGAAAACCTCTTTCGGCATAAAGCTTTTCGAGAATTCCATATTCCTGTAATATGCTTTCCCGTCTAACGTATCTTCTGCAATGACCTGGCTATAGCCCGTTTCCTGCACCTGAACGACAAATACATGGTCATAATGAAGGATCCGGTTAATAGCGTGGCAGACCAGATCCCAGTTGTTGGGTTTTATGGTGTCTAAAAGGAAACTAAACTCATTTATTTTTTTGCCGAAGTATATTTTTTATACTGCTCCTCCCATTCGATAAACAAATGATCATCGTGTAAACTTAATTTGAGATAGATTCTTTTATTGGGTAATTTGAGGGGCAAGATCTGTCTCGGATATTTTTTATCCCGTATATTTTCCAATACCTGACATATTTTTACAAAATGTTTTCCAAATAAATCAGCAAAATAGAGATCAAATTTAGATCCTAAAATGAGATTATGTTCTGTTTGATTGACCGTATGAAGAACATTTTCGCTTACTCCTGTGATATGAAAATCAAAATCAAGGACAATGAGACTACCAAATTGTTGAATAAAGTTAATGGGTAAAGGCACGTTGTTTTCCATTTTATTAATTGCGTTGGAGCATGCTAAATTTAATAAAAAAATGAATTACTTCCATCAGTGGAGGCAGTATTGAATTATTAATTCTTAAAAAAAATTAAATGTTTCCTAAATATAAGGATTAAAATAGGAAAAACTCTTTTTTTTATTTTAATCAATTTTTTATTTGATTTTTTTGTTTGAACATTCATACACATTTTTAATTGAAAATGAATTCTTTATGTTACATAAATCTTAGAATCAGTTTTCAGCGTATATATACGTATTGTAATTAAGTATTAATTTTTGTAGTAACGGTGCGATCTTTGCTTAAAGCTATCTGCATCTTTAAGTGTTATGCAAATAACCTTATTTCATGACATCAGAGTATGAACAAACGGGAGGAATTTTATAAAATAGTAATCAAGGAATATGAGAAGCGGAATTTGAAGTATGGACAGGTTCTGAGGGAAAATATTGCCCAGGATCTATATGCAATACGCTTGAATTTGCAACGCTATGCGATGGAGCATGGTAACTCGGTTGAGTTGGATAATACCAAAAATATGGTCACCGACACGATCAGTAAAGTACAGCATTTATCAAACATTTTGTTAAATGGTGTTTTACGTGACTTTGGATTGAAAAGAGCCTTGGAAGATCATTTTCTGGTTAGCAATCCAAATAACGATATTGCTGTGGATAAGCAAGTGAACGACTTGGATTTTAGCTGTCAGTTGCTCATCTTTCATATGGTCAGGTATGTTGTCTCGGCAATTGTAACAGATGAACTACCATTTTTAGGGATTCATCTATATGCCGATGATCATGATTTATATCTTGAAGTATATGGACTTAACAATAATTATATAGATAAACTTAAACAAAGCAATAGTAAAAAAATTAAAAAACTGCAAAACCGCGTTAATCTGCTTGAAGGATCACTAACATTTGCAAGTGACAATCAAGAGAATAAGATAGTAGTTATTGTAAAACTAAATTAAATATGGTTAAAATTGTTATAGCTGAAGATCATCTAGTTGTCCTCAATGGAGTGAAACTATTATTGGAATCGCAATCTGATCTGGAAGTTATTGATCAGGGAACGAATGGTAATGAGGTATTGGAAATCATGAGCAAAGGGAATATTCCAGATGTTCTGATAACCGATATTAATATGGCAGATATGGATGGGCTGGAACTCATATTGAAAGTGAAATCGCAGTACCCGTCTGTAAAAATAATTGTTCTCTCCATGTTGAATAGTTTACAGCATGTACTGCAAGCTTTTAAGAATGGTGCGAATGGCTATCTCGTCAAAAATGTAGGATACGAGGAAATGCTATATGCCATTAGACATGTTGCCAATGGTGGACAGTTTATCTGTGAAGAGATTGGAGGTATCATGCTCGATACTTTACAGAAGTCACCAACTGCTTTCTTAAACATTGAACAAATCATGGAGAAGATGGGGCTTTCGGAAAGAGAGATGGAAGTACTGGAGCTCATTGGTGAGGGATTTACGAATATGCAGATCGCTGATAAACTATTTTTAAGCAAACGTACTGTAGAAGGGCATAGACAAAATTTACTGGAAAAAACCGGTGTGAAAAATACCGCTGCGCTGATTAAATATGCGATTAGAACAGGTTTAATGCAATAATGGAACAAAGAAGTTTAACAATAATAATAAATGAAAGGGAGCACAGGTATTAATACCTGTGCTTCTTTGTTTTAATGCGTATATCGTGATATTGAGCAAACAATCACCCTGATACAGTCGTTATTTATGTATACATCAATTTATAACACTATGAAAAACTTCAAATTAGCGGCATTATCGGGAATTATAGTTTTAGGTATAATGGGTTCATGTCAGAATGACTCAAAAAGTAACAACAGTGAAGGTAATAGTAGTACAATTGCTCCCTCTGCAGGTGATGAAACACGCTACAATTTAAGCGAACAACAGGAAATGACCATGCAGGGTGATACGATAAAA
>NZ_ASZT02000203.1:0-6959 GCF_001006065.1 Sphingobacterium sp. IITKGP-BTPF85 | reverse complement strand
GAATAGCTATTCTCGCCAATTAATGCAATAACTTATTATTCAGCTGAAGGATCAGTGTTATTGCCTTTATTTCTATTATTTCGATTCTTATTGAAACGTCTTTTTGGCTTACTTCCTGTACCTTCTTTACTTTGGGCAGAAGCAATAGTTTTGTCTACATTTAAAACCTTTGTATTTTTATCCTGCTTTTGTTGCGGTTTCTCTAGTTTTACCGGTTGCGTTTTTACATTAGGTTCCGCAACAGTTTTTGCACGATTATTAGGTTTGGATCTACCTTTATTATTTCTTTTTCTTTTGTTTTTTTCGTCCAGACGGGTTAAGCTATCTTGACCGACTACGTTCTCGTAATCATAATTAACAATTTTTTCCTCTTTGATCTCAGTATCAACAGTTGTGATCAACTCTTCAACTTTAATGCCCTGTTTATTCTTCTCGATTAGTTCTTTGACCTGATCCACAGGAAGTGCAATCCAACTCTCAGCTCCAGGATAAGAGAACCACATCATTTTCTTGAAAATGTCGGTTTTTTGCAAATATGCATTTCCTTTCAAAGTTTCAATACGGTCTACATTATTAGGAATATCCTTTAAAGCATCCATATAACTATCCAATTCGTAATTTAAGCAACACTTCAATTTACCGCATTGACCCGCTAATTTTAGCGTATTAAGCGATAGATTTTGATATCTAGCTGCAGAAGTTGAAACAGTTTTAAAATCTGTTAACCATGTCGAACAACATAATTCGCGACCACAAGAACCTATACCACCTAAGCGGCTTGCTTCTTGTCTCATACCAATCTGTCGCATTTCTATTCGAATACGGAATGACTCCGCCATTCTTTTAATTAACTCACGGAAATCCACACGACCTTCTGCTGTATAGTAGAAAGTTGCCTTTGTTTTATCACCTTGATAATCTACATCAGAAATTTTCATCGAAAGTCCCAATTCTAAAGCTAAATTACGCGCTTTATGCATCGTCTCCCATTCCAGATCTTTTGCCATATTGAATTTTTCAACATCGGCCTCAGTAGGTTTACGGTAGATTTTTTGGTAACACTCTCTAAACTCACATTGTTTTTCTTTAACTGTAAGCGAACGAGTTCGCCAGTTAGAGAAACGTGTCCTATATCATATCCGCCTGTAGTAGGTTCTACAGCAACCATTTCACCTATTTCTAAATATAGATTGTCTGAATTGACAAAGAAATCCTTTCGGGATCCCTTAAATCGAACTTCTACAATGTCAAAAGGTTTATAGTTGGATGGCATATCCATATCAGATAGCCAGTCATATACATCTAATTTATTACATCCGCTAGTCATGCAAGAGCCATTATTTTGGCAACCTGCTGGAGTACCGCCCACTGTCGTCGTACTTCCACAACCTCCGCCGGATGAGCAACTGCCACATCCCATAGTTTTCTATATATATTGAGTTCCTTTCGGAAACGTTTTGTATTTAAACATTAATACTAATTGCAAAGATAAATCTAAAAATAATATTTTAGGATTTGCATTTCTTTCCACACTATAGTGTGTTGTTTCAAACAAATTAATTGTTTCTTCAATTTGTTCGATGGTATAATGAGTAGCAAACTTGTTAACAAAATCAAGTTCATGCGCGGATAGAAATACTAAGTTTGAAAGATCGAGTTTAATTAAAATAATCTGACGCATGATATTAATAGCATACATCAAAAACGTTTTTTGATTTTCACGACCTAATTTAGCCAATTCCTCCTCGCAAATGCTGATGATATTTAGACCAGAATCCTGAACAATAAGCCGTAACCATTTAACCAATAAATTGAAATGGTTGTTCGTCTGCGTATCGATCATATTTATAGCTTCCTGTACGTTACCGTCAGCTATAAAAGCAATATCTCTTGCTTCAGATTCATCGAGGTTTTTATTTTCTATTAAATACGATGTAATCGCTTGATGACTCAATTTATTAATTTTAACGAGCTGTGTTCTCGAAATAATCGTGTTTAATATTTTATTCTGATTTTCAGCCACCAAAAGGAACAATGTTTTTTCTGGTGGTTCCTCAATCAATTTTAATAAGGCGTTACCTTCTTTTTCTAAATATTCAGGTAGCCACATAATCAAAACTTTAAATTCAGCCTCAAAAGACTTTAAACTTAATTTTTTGATTATTTCATGCGCTTCAGCAATATTGATGTTAACCTGCTTATTGTCGGCATCAAGTTGTTGTCGCCAATTTTCTAAACTTAGGTACGGATTATTCAAAAATGCTTTTCGCCAATTCTCAATAAATGTCGCAGCATTATCCTCCTTATGCTTCGCAATAAAAGGATAAGAAAAATGCAGATCCGGATGTATAAGTTTATTATATTTCCTACAGGATGAGCATATACCGCAACTATCAAACTCGGCTTTATTTTCGCAATTAATAAATTGTGCGTAAGCTAAAGCTAAAGCTAGTGAGCCAGAACCTTCTGGTCCAAGAAATAATTGCGCATGACTCACACGGTTTTCACGAACTGTGCTGATCAGATGAGCTTTAACTAAATCATGTCCAATAATATCCCTAAATTGCATATACTACTCCTAGTCTATACAAATGTAATAAATAATAGACAGCATTTATTTATATTCAAAATATAAATGGGATATATGATGTCAATTTTATTGAAATTCAATTATTTACTAACCTGTAGCAGGATAAAGTTTATACAGTTAATTTTCCGCTATTTGGATATACACCTTCTAAAAATGTAGATTCTTTTGCGTAATATTGCAGATATAATTCATAATTTTAGGAAATGAGATTTATAGTATCCACATCGATTTTATTAAAACAACTTCAAGCTATTAATGGCGCTTCAAGTAGTAGTACAGTTCTACCCATTTTAGAGAACTTTCTTTTTGAAATAAAAGACAATACGTTAACAATATCTGCGACAGATTTGCAGACAAGCATGGTTACGTCATTGCAAATTGAGGCTAAAGAAGAAGGAAAAGTAGCGATGCCTTCTAAAATTTTAATAGAGACCTTAAAAACATTACCAGATCAACCAGTTGCTTTTTTTGTTGATAATAATACGCTAGCGATCGAGATCAGTGCCGGTGACGGTAAATATAAGTTGAGTGGTGAGAATCCTGAGGATTTCCCTAAAATTCCAGTAATTGACAATGCGCATACTGTTCATATGCCTGCTCCAATATTAGCAGAGGCAATTAGTAAAACAATATTTGCTGTTAGTAATGATGAGTTAAGACCGGCAATGTCAGGTGTGTTAGTTCAATTGGGAGATAAGGCTGTAACGTTTGTATCTACAGATGCACATAAACTGGTACGCTACAGACGTTCTGATATTGGCGTAGAAAAGCCTGCTTCATTAATTCTTCCAAAAAAAGCATTGTCTTTATTAAAATCATCTTTGCCATCAGAAGATATCAATGTTTCGATTGAATATAATTCGACAAATGCATTTTTTAGTTTTGGTAACATCAATTTAATTTGTCGTTTGATTGATGAGCGTTACCCAGATTACGAAGCTGTAATTCCGCAGGTGAATCCAAATAAGTTAACTGTTGACCGTTTACTATTTTTAAATACGTTACGTCGTGTTGTTATTTTTGCGAATAAAACAACGCATCAGGTACGTTTGAAAATCTCAGGTAGTGAATTGAATATTTCTGCTGAAGATCTTGATTTTTCTAATGAAGCTCATGAGCGCTTAGGATGTCAGTTTGAAGGGGAAGATATGGAAATTGGTTTCAACGCTAAATTTTTAGTGGAGATGTTAAACAATCTAGCTAGCGAAGAAGTAGTCATTGAAATGAGTACAGCCAATCGTGCAGGTTTGCTAATTCCAGCAGTAGCAGAAGAAAATGAAGATATTTTAATGCTGGTTATGCCAGTTATGTTAAATAACATCGGTTAATCGCACTGTTTTGGAGGTTATAGCGCATATCATTGATTTTGTTCTGCATATTGATAAACATTTACTTGAGATCGTAAATGATTATAAAACGTGGACATATCTCATCTTATTTCTGATCATTTTTGTTGAAACAGGAGTTGTTGTGATGCCATTTTTACCAGGCGATTCTTTACTATTTGCAGCAGGAATGCTAGCAGCACAGCCAAATGAACTTAATGTCTGGTTGATGATTGCTATCTTATTAGTAGCCGCGGTATCGGGAGATTCTCTTAATTATGCCATCGGGAAGCGATTTGGAATGCAGATGACCAAATTTAAACTATTTGGTAAGCAGGTAATCAAAGACGAGCAGATTCAAAAGACACATACTTTTTATGAAAAGTATGGTAGTAAAACAATTGTAATTGCACGCTTTGTGCCTATTGTCAGAACACTGGCTCCATTTGTAGGAGGAATTGGAAGAATGCATTATGGCACTTTTATAACTTATAATGTTATTGGAGCAATTCTTTGGGTCGTAGGGATTACATTAGCAGGATATTTTTTAGGTAATATACCGATCATCAGAGATAATTTTTCAAAAGTAGTGCTGTTGATTATCTTATTATCAGTATTGCCGATTGTCTTTGAAGTCTTAAAAGAAAAATTTAAAAGTAAGAAGGAAGCCTAAAAGCTTCCTTTTTTATTACAGGCAATTTTTTAGTATCGTATCATAAAATAAGGTATTTGTAACCCAATAAGGTTCGATGATCAAAACAGTAAGTATTTGATTTTATTAAACATGCATTTTAAATGGATATTATCACAAATCTCATTGATTTTATTTTACATATTGATAAACATCTTATTCAAATTGTTCATGATTATCAAGGATGGACTTATTTGATTATATTCTTAATTGTGTTTGCTGAAACAGGTCTTGTTATAACACCATTTTTACCAGGAGATTCGGTATTATTTGCATTAGGAGCTATTATTGCTCTTCCAGAAAGTGATCTTTCTTTGTCTTTATTTTGGTTGGTGTTAGTGACAGCGGCAGTTTTAGGAGACTTTGTTAATTATGAAATTGGAAAATATTTGGGACATCGATTTTTCAGGTCAAAGTCTAAAATATTTAAACCCGAATATTTAATCAACACCCAGTCTTTTTATACTAAACATGGTAATAGAGCTATTATCTATGCCCGCTTTGTTCCAATAGTACGCACATTTGCACCCTTTTTTGCAGGAGTTAGCCATATGACTTATGTTAAATTTGGTACCTATAATATTTTTGGAGGGCTATTATGGGTCACTTTATTTTTATTAGGAGGATATTTTTTTGGACAAATCCCAATGGTTAGGAATAATTTCTCTTTGGTCGTCTTCCTGGTTATCATCATTAGTGCTGTACCTGTGCTGGTACAGTTTTTTAATCATAAAAAATCTTCTACGGTCTAAACCTAAGATCCTTTTTTGAGTCTATTTTGTGAAAGAATTTCACACGAAGCATCTATTTATTTACATGAAGTACCTATTAATTTTCAGTTTAAGTCTACTATTTTCATTATCATCAGCACAAGTAAGAGTCGAAAAAAAGCAGGCAAAAGAAGCCTATCATCTTCTTAATGAAATCCGTAAAAATCCTGAACGGTATAAAAAGAAGCTCGGTCTATTCAATTTGAATAAAGTGACACGAAAGTCACTGAATTGGAATAAGAGGCTCGCTGAGGTTGCCGAATCGCGGGCCAAGGATATGGCAAAGCGAAATTATTTTGACCATGTCAATCCAGATGGTATAGGTCCTAATTATTATATGCAGCAAGCAGGTTATGATTTGAATGCCAAATGGCTAAAAAATAAGCGGGCAAATAATTTTGAGTCTATTGCCTGGAATTGGCCAAGTGCCACAGACGCAATAAAAGGTTTAATTATTGGTAAAGAAGCGCCCGGTTATCATCATCGAAAACATCTATTAGGGATGGACGAATGGAATGCCTCTTTATATGATATCGGTATTGGTTTTGTTACTACAGGAAAGAAAGGACATCAAAAAAGTTATTTATGTGTCATTATTGCCAAGCATGATTGGTAAATTAATCAATTTATAGTCTTGATATTATGCATTATTGGAATGTTTCTTACCTTTGCATATGATAAAATCAATGACAGGATACGGCACAGCTGTAAAAGACAATGGAAAAGTTAAGTACAGCGTCGAGATTAAATCCTTGAATTCTAAATTTCTTGAATTAAATCTGCGTTTACCAAAAGCAGTTTCGGACAAGGAATTGACTTTACGTACAGAGTGCAGTAAACTTATTGAAAGAGGTAAGGTGAACCTTTCTGTAAACGTTGAATATTCTGATCAAACGGCAAAAGCATCGACAATTAATGCAGATTTGCTAAAAAAATACTATACTCAATTACAACAAATTGCTTTTGAACTGGGAGATAAACAAGTTTCTCTTTTCGAATTGGCTCTTAATATGCCCGAAGTAATTGCTAATAATGATAATGAAGTTGATGAAGAAGAATCACGATTATTATTAGAAGCATTTTACGCGGCAGTAGAGCAATTTAATATTTTCAGAGCAGATGAAGGAGCAGTTCTTTCACAGGACCTGACAGATCGTGTTGAATTGATCTTAACTTATTTAACAGAAGTCGAAGCTGTTGAAATGGACCGTATTCCTTTAATACGCGAACGTATAGGCCATTACCTGGAGGAAACTGTAGGTAAGGAAAACGTTGATAAAAACCGTTTCGAACAAGAATTGATCTATTATATCGACAAATTAGATATAACAGAAGAGAAAGTTCGTCTACGCTCTCACTGTACCTATTTTCAAAAAGCTTTGAAAGCATCTGATTCTAATGGTAAGAAATTAGGATTTATTTCTCAAGAAATGGGTAGAGAGATCAATACGCTAGGATCAAAAGCCAACCACGCTGGTATTCAGCAGATCGTGGTAAAAATGAAAGAAGCAATTTAGAAAAAATTAAACGGGAGCAATTGCTCAACGTATTATAGGAATGGCAGGTAAGTTAATTATATTCTC
>NZ_ASZT02000202.1:0-7098 GCF_001006065.1 Sphingobacterium sp. IITKGP-BTPF85 | reverse complement strand
AAAACGTGTCTCCTTTATTAAAAAACCAATTATGATTACAGATTTACCTGAATGTTTATTTAAAAGGTTTGATCCAGAATTTAGATATGTAACTACACTGTCCGCATTAAAATATGTTAAGGGTGAACGGCCAGCACAGCGTTATTATTCGCTGTTGATATGCCTTTCAGAACCTTCGGAATCCTTTAGTCTGGTCGTGCGCAATGAAGCTGTCGATGTACTGCGGATTTCGCTGATCAATATGAAGATCTATGAGATTTACCTTTTCGCCTTAGCGTTGCCAGCCGACTTTCCTGTCGGCCAGATACTGGTGCTAGGAGAGGACCGTGAACGGTTTATTCCTAATGATGAAAAGGAAAGTACTCCCGGATACTGCTACGAACTGACGGTACCTGCGAAGACAGAACGGAGGAATACCAACAACGGATACTGAACGATCTGAATAGGCACTTTAAGCTTGATGTAAGAATCGAGAAGCTAGCTGTCGTGAAAGACAGTCGAAAAGTTGCAAAGATGAACGGCGAATCTGTTGAGCTTATGTGGACAGAACAGCTCACGATGATCATGAAAGCTAATCGCCGACCAGTAGTCTTACGAAACATGAATTAAAGTTCTTTAAAGGGACGTAACGAATATAGTTTCACTGTTTAGAAGCCCGAATGCTGCCGAGGGCAGAAAAAAGACTTTAGGAACAAGTCACCCTCGGTAGTTGAAGGGGACAGCAGAAGTTATATGCATTAGAAATTACAACAATGAAAATAGATAATAGATATAAAACCAAGGATTGGAGGGATCTCCAGAAGCTTGGTAAATATAAGGGAGAGCTATTGCTACTCAGTAAGCTATTACTGCTCTCCTTATTGATGATCTTTCATATGGTTAGTTTATATGCTCAGATACCCCGCAAGGCCAGCGGGGTGAACGGGCAGGTAAAATATGAACTTGCAGGTAGAGTGATATCATCCATTGACGGTACGCCGATGCAGGGGGTATCTATTCGTATCGATGATGAGAATCTGCAGATCCGAACATCTAGAAATGGAACTTTTGAACTGCTGGTCACAAACCGAAAAGGAAAGGTAAAGTTCTCCTATGTCGGTTTCGAAACTCAGGAAATCAATTATACCTCAGGAGTATCATTAGTCGTGAAATTAATACCTGAGGATAATAAACTCCAAGAAGTAGAGGTGGTATCTACCGGTTATCAGAAAATCCCAAAAGAGCGAGCTACGGTTCATTTGAGTTTGTGGATAATAAACTTTTTAATCGTAAAGTATCGACGGATTTTATAAGTAGGCTGGAGGACATTGTTCCAGGAATTTCTGCTCCAAAGGTTTTTGCCGCTGGTAGAGGTAATTATCCCAATATATATATCAGGGGTGCTAGTACGATGTATTCACAACGTTGGCCCTTGATTGTAATTGATGGAATGCCATATCAAGGAGATTTTAACAGTATCAATCCGAATGATATTGAAAATATCTCAGTTTTGAAGGATGCAGCAGCAGCATCTATTTGGGGGGCTCAGGCAGGTAATGGCGTTCTGGTTATTACGACAAAAAAGGGAGGTTATAGTCAACCTATTACTGTGTCTTTCAATTCTAATATGACAATTGTTCAAAAACCAGATCTCTATTACATGCCTCAAATGAGCGCCGCAGATTACATTGAAGTGGAGAAAACATTGTATGAAAAGGATCATTACAAATATAGATTTAACAGTATCTGGAATTACTTTACGCCTGTCGTCAATCTGCTAAAAAAAAGGACTGACGGCTTGATTTCAGATGCTGAACTAAGTCGGGAACTAGACCGTCTAAGTCGTGTGGATTCTAGAGATGATTTTACAAAATACATTTACCGAAAAGCCTTTAAGCAGCAATATCACCTGCAGTTGTCAGGTGGTAATTCGAAATTTTCAAGTCTTAATGCAGTTGGTTTTGACCATAACAGAAACAATGTAGTATTTAACGATAACGAGCGCTTTAATCTAAGGACATCAAACAGCTATAAACCTACTGAAAAATTAGATATTCAGGTTTCGGTACAGTACATAAGAAGTCAAAATCAGAAAAGTGATGCCCCAATAGAATTTAATCGTATGGGATTGGGGTTTGGTAATTTTCCATATATGGAACTGGCTGATAAAAATGGAAATCCTTTAGAAGTGGAGGCCTTAGGAATGAATAAAGTGTTTCGTGATACTGTAGCTGGAGGACGACTATTGAGATGGAACTATATTCCTTTAGCCGAATTGGATGCTACCTCCAGTAAAAGATCCAATAATGAAGCCATTATCGATCTAAATATGAATTATAAATTGATGGATGGTCTAATAGCTTCGGTAGTCTATAATTATAGAAATGGTAGTGCTAATGATGAAGTGTGGCGTAGTGTAGAGAGTAAGACAATGCGTGAATTTATAAATATCTATGCAGGATGGGATGCTAATCAAGTTACTTACCCAGTACCGGTAGGTGATTACCTCCAGAACTTTGCAGAAACTGCTCAATCGCATCAAGGTAGATTTGTTCTGGCTTTCGATAAAAAATGGAATGATAAACACCAATTTTCAGGTATAGCGGGGTCTGAAATTCGCCAGAATCAGACCCAAATGAGATCGTCGACATTCTATGGTTTCAATCGTGAAAATTATTCCTATAAAAATGTAGACCATAATACGTTGTATCCATCCTTTCAAGGTCAGGGAGGATATCTTCGGATACCGGATTATGGTGTTATCAGTAAATTGACTAATAGATTTGTCTCATATTATGCAAATGGATCATATACTTATTTAAATAAATATATCTGGTCGGGAAGTGTTCGTAAAGATGCATCAAATTTATTTGGCGTCAATACAAACGATAAAGGACAGCCTTTTTGGTCAGTAGGAATGGCTTGGATACTCAGTAATGAATCGCTATTTGGCAAACAAAAAAATAATTATCTGAAGCTCCGTACGACTTATGGTTATAATGGCAATGTCAATAATAGTATCAGTGCTTTGCCAATTTTGAATGTGCAGTCAAATGTGCATCCTACAACTGGTAATTCCTATGCTGTTTTACAGTCTCCTGGTAATCCTGATTTAAGATGGGAACGCGTAGCAACATTTAATCTAGGCCTAGATTATGGTTTGTTTGAAAACAGACTCTCAGGATCTATCGAATACTATGTAAAGAATTCCAAAGATCTGATTACTTTTTCTCGGATTGATCCAACTAGCGGTTATGGTAACCTTTTTTATAACAGTGCAAATACAAAGGGTAAAGGTATAGATGCGTCTATCAGATCTCTTAACGTAAACAGTGGTAAGTTTAAGTGGATTTCAAATTTTGCATTTGCGTATAACCGTGTTAAGGTGACTAATTCAAATGTTGAGAATACACTCGGTTTAGATTACATAGGTGGTGATCATGCTGCGCAGATGACCCTATTCAGGGGGCTGATCTTTTTTCATTACTATCATTTAAGTGGGCAGGTCTGGATCCTGAAACAGGGGTGGCACGCGGGTATATAAACGGAGAAGTTTCGAAAGATTATATGAGTATTTATTACAATTCGACTATCCATGATCTTGAAAATCATGGTTCTACCGTGCCTTTGTACTTTGGTTCTTTACGAAATACTTTTGAATATGGACCCTTAGAATTTTCATTCAATATTTCTTATCAATTGGGGCATTATTTTATGCGTACATCTTACAATAATTCCCGTATGGTTTTAGATGGGGTGGGACATCTAGATTATGCTAAACGTTGGCGGAAGCCAGGAGATGAGCGCACAACAGATGTGCCTGTATTTCAATATCCAATTAATTATGTCGCCGATTATTTTTATAATTTTTCTTCGGCATTGGTCGAACCTGCTGGACAGATAAAATTGCGTGATATACAATTGTCTTATAACCTTTCTGGCTTGAAAAAGCGATTTTTAAATCGAGCTTCTATATACGGCTATGCGGCAAATGTGATGACATTATGGAGAGCAAATAAACTGGATATAGATCCTGAATTTGGATACAATAGCCCTGATCCTTTAGCGATTTCTTTTGGTATAAACCTAAAATTTTAATCTAATGAAAAAGAACCTATTAACTATTTGCATTTTATTTATCGGTGTTTGTCTTTTATCAGGATGTTCAGAATACTTAGAGTTAAAACCCGATGCAAAAATGGCGATACCAAAAACAGTCCAGGATTGTGAATTATTGCTAAATGACTATGGTACTTTCAATAATGTATATCCATATGTTGGCGAAATTGCTTCCGATAATTATTTTATGAATTCATCTGATTGGGAAGTAATTAATGAAATCGATGATAAGAATGCTTATATATGGTTGGATATCCCAGCCGTTTTATCAAAGCAATGGCAAATGCCATATAAAGTGGTCTTCTCTGCAAATCTAATAATGGAAGTGCTGGATAAGATCAATACACCCTCGCAGGAGGATTGGGAAGTTTGCTATGGGACAGCATTGTTTTTTCGCGCATTTGCCTTCCATCAGTTATTGGATGTTTTCACAGAGGTATACCAACCTAATAATGCTGCAAGTACTCTTGGAATACCGTTGCGTCTAAGTTCAAATATGGAGCAGTCGTTACCTAGGGCTTCTTTAGAGAAAAGTTATGATCAGACTATTTCCGACTATAAAAAAGCAATTACCCTATTACCAACAATTGTACAGTCCAAAGGACTTCCTGCGAAAGCTTCAGCTTATGCCGGGTTAGCACGTCTTTTACTTTCCATGCAAAATTATGAGGAGGCATATAAATATGCGGATTCGGCACTGACGCTTAATGCTCAATTATTAGATTATGAACAGATGAACGCTGATCTGGAAAATCCTTTCGTTCCCTTTAATAATGAAGTGCTGTTTCAGGCTTCCAGTACTTATACTTCAGTATTGAGTGAAGGTTATGCTAAAATAGAAATGGAGCTTTATGATGCTTATGAAGATGGTGATCTGCGTAAAAGGCTTTTTTTTAGAGAGAATGGATCAGATAAGGTATTTAGAGGCTCCTACAACGGTAATCCTGTCGGTATTTTCGTAGGCTTAACTACTGCTGAAATGTTTTTAGTAAAAGCAGAATGCGCAGTAAGACTTGAAAATTTTGATAGTGCTAAAGCAGCATTAAATCAATTGCTCAAAAAACGTTGGAGATCTACATCATTTCAAGAAGTATCTGAAAATGATGCCACGAAGTTATTAGAAATAGTCTTATGGGAACGTCGTAAAGAACTGCTTTTTCGGGGACAGCGATGGCCAGATTTGAAGCGTCTCAATTTGGATGCCCAGTTTCGAAAACACTTACGCGCACAGTGAAGAATAGTGTTTATGAATTATTTCCAAATGATAAGAAGTATGCCATTATGCTGCCTTTAGCAGCTGTCAGAGAAGGTCAATTAGTACAAAATTCAAGAAATTAACTACAATATGAAACAAATAATTATAATCTATTTCCTCTTAATGATTTTTGGAGGAAGTTATGCGCAGACTGATTTTATTATCGGTGACAAGATTCCGAAAACTCTTCATTTCAAGGCTATTCATGCTGAAGGCGGACTGCTTGATATTGCTAGTTCTAATGAACAGATCACTATACTTGACTTTTTTCATACATCATGTGTTACCTGTATTGAAAGTATTCCTAAACTGATGGCGGTACAGAAATCTCTTGGCAATAAGGTGAAAATTATGATGGTTACTAAGCAGGATAAAAATACGATCGAGAAATTTTTTAAAACAAATAAATTTTTAGCAGATAAAAATGCTGATATTCCAATGATAGTAGGGGATACATTGTTGTCGAAGTGGTTTAGACATGAATCTTTTCCGCATGTTGTATTTCTCAAAGATAATGTTGTAAGAGCAATTACTCATAGTGATTTTATAAAATCTAAAGTAATACTTGATTTACTGGAAAAGGATGAAATAAGGGTTATCCGTAAAAATGATTACCTTTTAAATGAAATAAAGGAATCTGCTCATAATCTAGAAAATAAGTTATACACGATAACAGGTTATGATGATGCTAAGTCTCCTTGGAACGGAATAAAATTTGAAAAACTCAATAGCGATAGTCTAAAGGCCTCTTTTAACAATACGAGTTTTTTTATTGCTTGTATTGCCCTTAAATCTATTATTAAAAAGCCATCTTTCTTGATGTTGCCAGAGCGTGTTGAATGGAATGTTCCAATAAAAGATAAGTATCAGTACCCGGATGATGGTACTGGCTCAAATGTCTGGTTAATGGAGAACGGCATTTGTTATGAGCGTTCTTTTTCACAATCATTAGATAGTATTTCTATTGCTAAGTTGGTGATTCACGATTTGGAAGAATATTTTCGTGTTCATATGATGGAGAAAGTTAAAAATAAAAACTGTTTAGTCATTAAACAAATTGATGCCACAATGGTTGAAAATGATGCCGTTCCAATCGTTCATAAACTTGAAGGATCATCTGTACTCGCATTTTTATTGGATTATTCAGGGGAGTTTCCACCAACAATTGATGAAGCTGATTATAAGGGAGTAATCGAAATTGGAAATTTTGAAACTTTGGAAGAATTGAACTATCAATTGGCTGGTTATGGACTGCATGTTGAAAGAAAGAGCAGAGAATATGATATCATCGAATTTCGGAAATATGACTGAGTTAAAAAAACAGGGGACTTAGTCCCCTGTTTCAAAATCAATGTATTGACTAAGGAGTGTTTCTTAGTTGCACATTGGTAGATGGAGTTGCGGTATGCAATGCCAAGATCATTTCATTTTGCAACGCTGTTGTGAAAACTGGTTGACCTGATCCGTTATCTGTAGCATTAATAGCACAAATCTTGTTCCCGCTTGAACAGCTGGGCGATGATACACTACTGTAATTAGAGGCAATCGTCGGATTGCCATTTGAATTTAATTGATACCAAGCCATAATTGACAAGTTTTTAGTGAGTTTTTATATGATATAAATATTTCGTATATTCATATCGGTTCAAATCGATCATCCTACGTGTTGAAGGATGGCCACGTAAAAGCTTCCGCGCATCGGGGGCTTTTACTATTAAAGTGGACTTTTATTTCCTGCCCCGGCC
>NZ_ASZT02000201.1:0-7100 GCF_001006065.1 Sphingobacterium sp. IITKGP-BTPF85 | reverse complement strand
AACCTTTAGAATGGTTGACTTTCCAAGAACGTATTGGTTTAGATAATTATACAGACCGTCGTCGTTCTGAATCTCCAAAATACAGTTTCGTACCAGCAGATAATACCTCTGAAAATTATTCAGATGCGAATATTCAGACAGATCAAGGGCAGTACAGAATTGATCAGTATAATGTGAACGAAATTGTACATGATTTCATGGCAACTGCTACCCATTCTTTTAATGATGATTGGGTAGCATCTTTCATGTTGGGTAATAATATTCGTCAACGTAGAACTTCTAATAGTAGCACTGCAACAAATGAGAGTGGTGGTTTAGTTGTTCCAGGATGGTATAATTTAGCAAACAGTAATGGTCCTTTAGATTTAATTGAAGATTCTTGGAGTAATAGAAGATTAATAGGCGTGTACGGAGATTTAAATATTTCTTATAAAAATATTGCTTATTTACAAGCGACTGGTCGTAATGATTGGTCTTCAACTTTGCCAAAGCAAAACAATTCATTCTTTTACCCAAGTGTAAGTGGTTCATTTGTGCTTTCGGAGTTATTTACTCCTGAAGTAAAGAACAAATTTAATTACGCCAAACTTCGTGCTAACTGGGCACAGGTAGGTTCTGATACAGATCCTTATCAATTATTAACGACCTTTTCTCGAGGTGAGATCAATGGTGGTTTTGGAACAACAACCTTCCCATTTGGTAACGTTTCGGCATTGATGTCAAGTAGCACGATCGGTAATATGGAACTGAAGCCAGAGATTACAACGTCTTTTGAAATTGGTGGTGAATTCGGATTTTTCAATAATCGTTTGTATGCAGATTTTACATATTACAACAATAACTCAAAAAATCAGATTTTAAGTATTCCAATTCCTTCTTCAACGGGATATGGACTTAGTTTGGTTAATGCTGGTAAAGTGAAAAATAATGGTGTAGAATTAACGTTGAGAGGTACTCCAATTAAAAACGAAAACTTTACATGGGAAATGTTTGGAACATTCACTAAAAATAACAGCGAAGTTGTTGAGTTGATGGATGGTGTTGAGCAAGTTTCTGTTGGAGGTTTCTCTGGAATGAACATAGTTGCTGCAGTTGGCCGTCCTTATGGTGAATTTTATGGAGTAACCAATGCTACAGATGAATTAGGTCGTACAATTGTTGATCAAAAAACAGGATTACCATTAGTATCTTCATCTCCTGAATATTTAGGAACTTATAACCCCGATTTCCAAGCTTCTTTGGGTACCAACTTGACATATAAAAATTGGTCTATGAGTGCTTTGTTTGATACTAAACAGGGTGGAGTATTTTATTCTAGAACAAAAGATATCTTAGGTTTTGTGGGTACATCTGCTGAAACTGGTGGGGATCGTTTTGGTCAAATTTTCCCAAATTCTGTTTATGTAGATGCAGCGGGTAACTCTGTAGTAAATACAACAGCTACTTATGATAAAGTAGATTATTATCCAAATATGGAAGCTGGAGTTAATATTGTTGATGCGACTTATGTTAAGTTACGTAATTTGACAGTATCCTACAAATTCACTAAAGATCAATTAAAGAATACGCCATTTGGAGCAGCTTCTATTGGATTTTTTGGAAACAATTTATTTATCTGGACGCCTAGCGAAAATAAATATGCTGATCCAGAAGTAAACTCTTCTGGTGCTGGTAATGCGCAAGGATTTGATTTTACAGCTCAACCGTCGTTGAGAAATTATGGTATCAATGTTAAGGTCTCATTTTAAAACCAAGTAAAGTATGAAAACTATAAATTTAAAAAATGCAAAGAAGCTTTTAGTTTTAGCTTTAATTGGCACAATAGGTTTGACAGGATGTAAAAAGTTTTTAGACATCAACGATAACCCGAATAATCCAGAACAAGCTACTCCAGCTTTGCTTTTACCTACAGTAGAAGCTGCAATCAGTCAAGTAGTGGGTAATTCATTTCAAGTATATGGAAATATTTGGGGACAATATTGGACTCAAAACCCAACATCTTCTCAGTATCGTACGTATGATCAATATAGAATTGCAAATTCTGCAATGGACCGTACTTGGTTGATCATCTATAGAAATGCTTTGAATAATGCAAATTTGATTATTAATAGTACTTCGGCAAATAACGAGAACTATAAAGGTATCGCTTATATTTTGAAGGCCTATACTTTTCAAGTTGCAACTGATGCTTTTGGTGATATTCCATTATCAGAAGTTTACAGGCAGCTGGTAACTTAAATCCAAAATACGAAGCTCAGGCGGTTGTTTATGACTCCATTTTCAATTATATTGATAAAGGAATTGCCTTATTGCAAACTAAGCAAGCTATTCCTGTAACGAGTCAAGATATGCTATTCGACGGAGATTTGGATAAATGGAAAGCTTTTGGAAATACATTGAAATTGAGAGCTTATTTAAGAATCTCAAAAGTAGATGCTGCAAAAGCAACCGCAGGTATTAAAGCATTGTATGCTTCAAATCCAACATTCCTAGATGAAGATGCAACGATCACTTACACTACCACTGGAGGGAACGAGAATCCATTTTATAATGAAATGGTTAATTTAGGTAAAACACAGAATGTCGTAGCCAGTGGAACTATTGTTAAAGCTTTTGTGAAAAACAATGATCCAAGAGTTTTTTCTTTGTTTAATAAAGTAGTTAATAATGATGGAAAAAATCAAGATACTATTGCTTATATTAATCAAGGAACATATAGTGCAAATACTAAAAAATTAGTATCATCACCATCTCCTTTAGTTGGAGGTCGTGCAGTTGAACCAACATCAGCAGTAGCTCCTGTTAAATTGATTTCAAATGCTGAAAGTTTGTTTTTGCAAGCTGAGGCAGTGGCAAGAGGTTGGGGATCAGGTGATGCAGCGAAATTATTCAAAGCTGGTATTACAGAAAGTTTTACTGCAACAGGAAATAATTCAGATGCTGCAACCTATATTGCTAAAGCTCCTGATGCAGTTTTTTCGGGTAGTGTAGAAGAAAAGTTGAAAGCAATTATCACGCAAAAATATTTTGCAATGTGTGGTTTCCAAGGATTTGAAGCATGGACAGAATGGAGAAGAACAGGTTATCCGACTTTCTTTACTACGTCTGCTGCTTCTACCTTAGGAGAAGGTAGAATGCCTTTAAGAATGCCATATGCAAATAGTGAAGCTACTACTAACGCAAATTATCCTGGTAATGTAGTTATCTATACACCAGTATGGTGGGATGTTAAATAATAATTTTAAGGTTATAATTTTAAAAAGCGGTCTCGAAAGAGATCGCTTTTTTATTTTTAACAATCTATATAAAACAATAGTTTTATATATCCATCTTGGAAAATTGATTGACCAAGTAGTTTATTATTTTGAAATGAACATATAAAGTGGTTTAATAGAATATATCTACATCTTTTTTCAAAGATTAGGATATTTACATAAATAAAAAGTTTTAAAAAATATAAAAATAATAAGGAATATGAAGAAGTTTCTATTCATAGTGACCATCTTTGCTGGACAAGTGGCCCTTGCTCAACAAAAATCTCAATTGAAAATATTTCAAATTAATATCTGGCAGGAAGGAACAATGGTTCCAGATGGCTTTCCAGCTATTGCAGATGAAATTATTGCTAAGAAAGCAGACGTAGTGTTGTTTAGTGAGGTAAGGAATTACAATAACACAGATTTTGTACAACGAATCCTGGCAGAATTAAAAAATAAAGATGCCGTGTATTATGGTATATCCAGTGAACCATCTTTAGATGTTGCTTTCATTTCTAAATTCCCTATTAAGGATCAAAGACCCTTATATACTGAAGCCAATAAGGTGGGTAATGTGTTAAAAAGTAAAATTCAAGTAGCAGGTAGAAATTTTACATTTTATGCTGTTCATTTGGATTATACTAACTATGCCTGTTATCTGCCTAGAGGGTATGATGGTGTTACCTGGAAAAAGCTTGATCAGCCGATTGTAGATGTAGCAAGCATAATAGAAGCAAATAGAAAAGGAAAGCGGGACGTAGCGATACGTGATATCATTCTAGATGCAGATAAAGAAAGTAATAGTGAGACGATTGTAGTTGCCGGTGACTTCAATGAACCGTCCCATTTAGATTGGACTAGTGAAACAAAAGATTTGTTTGATCATAGAGGTGCTGTAGTTCCATGGGACTGTTCTGTATTATTAACCGAGGCTGGCTTTGTAGATAGTTTTAGAGAAAAATATCCCAACCCAGTTAGTCATCCCGGTTTTACTTATCCAGCCTATAACAAAGATATCGCTATTGATAAATTAGCTTGGGCGGCACAGGCAGATGACAGGGATCGTATTGATTATGTTTATTATAGAACAAATAAGCCTTTAAAAGTTTCTGAAGTTAAAATTGTTGGCCCTTCTGGAACAGTAAAGTATGGTAAAAAACAAGATGAGGATAGTCAGGATGAATTTATGCTACCTGTAGGAGTATGGCCCACTGATCATAAAGCTTTATTTGTCGAGTTGGAGTTTTAAACTTTTTGAAGCGTCTTATTTTTAAGATAAATGCTTAATAAGTGTAATGACAAAAGGGCGACTAAAGGTGAGGTTGCCCTACTGTAATGTTTTTCTGAAAGTAAACTAGATTAACTTTAAAATGCAAAAATGATGTAAGTATAATTGTTTGTAGTATCAAAATTGTAAGTAAAGGTTGAGAATCTGATACCAAGAATTCTAAAGTAAGATTTTATAAAAAGAAGAGGAGTGAAAATTTGAAAATTTCACTCCTCTTTTGATTATTTAATATTTATTACTTTTTATCCCACCAAACTCGGCCTTGAATACTTGATGGATCACCAAAATCTGGATCCTTTCGCATATCGTCAATAGCAGAGTTTCTATTATCAAAGTTTAAATCACCTTCCAACGCATAATTAATTACAAACCTTCTTGGAATTTCTAAAGTTTGACCTTCATTGATCCAATCTTCAAAAATAAGTTTTGTATTTTTATTAGGCATTCCTGTTCTTTTAACTAAAGCCCACGCCTCATTAAAATTTCTAAAGTAATTCAAATAAGCCTGCAGTATAATCTGTTCAAGACCTGTAGTAGATTTGAACACAATATCAGAACGTAATTTAAAGTTTGTAATTTCACTATCCGTTAATGGAACATAGTCATAAACTTGTGCAGTTTTTGCTAGATTATCATAAAATTTAAGTGAAGCATCCACTCCTTTATAATATAGCTCTTCTGCATTTTCATTAGACCAACCACGTTGAGCCAGTTCTGCTCGTGCAAAACAAAGTTCGGCATAAGTTAAGATCGGAATAATTCCCGTTCCCCTACCGGCATTGTTCTCTGGTTGAAAAAGACGATCTTGAATTCTTGATACCGTATCTAAAGTAACCAAATTATCCCCATCTTTAATCTGGTATGGGTTTAAAAAACGAGTTTTGATAGGATTATTAGGTAATTCTGGATTAGAAAACTGACCGTAGTATCTTCTTGTATCAAATTTTGCAGTTTGATTAATTACACCTTGCTCTTTTGCTTTTTGGAAATTTTCTTCGCTCCACTGATTCGGACGGAAGAAGAATCGTAAACGAGGATCAGTGTTATTCCACATATAATTAACTACGCCATGCTCACCAACGAAAAGACGTCCGTTTCCTGTTATATTCCAATTACCTCCAGACGTAAATTCTGTACGAGCTGATAACATCCAACTGTCAGATGCATTTTCCATTAAACCAGCAGGATGGCTCAGCACATCCCGAACGATAGTTTTCACACGCTCGGGGTCTCTTTTCGAAAGTCGAAGAGCAATTACTAAACGTAACGAATTGGCTGTCTTAGCCCATTTTTTTGCGTCACCACCAAAATAAAGATCAGCTGTACCGTAGTTAAATTGTTCCACAGCTTGAGTGGTATTTAAAATAGTTGCAGCCTCTTTTAATTCGGTTTCAAAGATTTTATAGAGTTCATCTTGTGTATTGTATTTCGGTTGCAATGTACCTCCATATCGTGCCTGAAAGGCTTCATCATAAGGAATACTGCCATTTACGTCTGTCACATACCAAGCTTGTTGTACTCGCAAGACCGTAGCGATGGTTCTTTTATAAAGATTTCTAGCACGTTCATCTTCAGGCATTTTATCAATAGTTTGTTTTATATCCTCTAAAAGAGGGCCTACATCTTGAAAAAAGCGTCCATAACGATTATTAGCATTTGCTGCATTATCTGTTACAGTAAACGTATTTCCAGTTCTTTGTAAGAAAACACGGGACCAACGACTTATATAACTATAGTTATCGTAGTAGGCATCAAAATCATTATCATTAGTAGCGATAATCGCTCTTGATAATAAGTAATCAACTGGTAATTTAGTAACGGCATCAGGATCGGTATTATATTCAGCAAACTTCTCCTTACTGCAGCCTACAAAATACAAGCTAAATAGTATTAAAGCATATTTATACAATGAGGTTTTCATATTTATAATCATTAGAAGTTTGTATTAATTGTGAAAGAAAAATTCCGAATCATTGGAGAGCCACCACCCAAGAATGCATTGATAGAGCCAGATGATCTATTATCCTCTGGATTGATATTATCTGGTAAAGTATTATACAGATAGCCTAAATTACGGGCAGTAAGAGTAAGTCTCAAATTATTCAATTTTAGACGTGAAGCAGTTTCAGTTGGTAAATCATAGCTGAATGATACGTCTCTTAAAATCAACCAAGATGACTTAAATGTTGATAATTCACGAATTCCATTACCCCATCCGTAAGAATTGTTATAATAATTGACAGCACTGATCGGCGATCGCCATCCTTTGTCTACAGTCTCTTGATAAGACATCCCAGATAGATCATTACCATTGACAACAGTTCCCTGACGGAATACCGCATCAGGTATAATACCCCAAGCTTCATTACCATTAGCATCTTTGTAGGCGACACTTCCAGCTTCTCCTTGTCTACCATAAAGTGAACTTGCAATCTGTCCAGTCTGCATTCCATAATTGTAAGTAGGAGAATAGACCATACCACCAAATTTTGCATCCAGCATAAAACTAAACGAGAAAGATTTGTAGTTAAATCTATTTAATAAACTTCCCATAA
>NZ_ASZT02000200.1:0-7182 GCF_001006065.1 Sphingobacterium sp. IITKGP-BTPF85 | reverse complement strand
TTTCGGCAGACCCAAATCCATTCATTCCATCTGGACCAAGATGCGTAAAAAATCGATTCCTTTCGAAGAGGTTTACGATTTATTTGCGATCCGTATTGTCATCGATACCGATGATGAGCGTGAAAAACAGAGTGTTGGAAAGTGTATTCTATTGTAACCGACCTGTACCGACCAAACCCCGACCGTCTAAGAGACTGGGTATCATCACCTAAAGGTAATGGTTATGAATCTCTGCATACCACGGTTATGGGACCTCGTGGTCAATGGGTTGAAGTTCAGATCAGAACCAGCCGCATGAATGAAATTGCGGAGAAAGGTTTTGCGGCACACTGGAAATATAAAGAATCCAATTCGGACAGTGGGTTAGACCAGTGGATCAAAAAAATTAGAGATGTACTGAGCAATCCGGAACAGAATGCACTGGACTTTGTGGACGACTTTAAAATGAATTTGTTCTCCGATGAGATCTTTATTTTCACGCCAAAAGGAGCCCTTATTCAATTGCCACATGAAGCCACTGCATTAGATTTGCCTTTGAAATCCACTCGGATATCGGAGCAACCTGTATCGGTGCAAAAGTCAACCATAAATTGGTGCCTTTAAGTCATGTTTTGCAAAATGGTGATCAAGTAGAGATCATAACATCGAGCAAACAGACACCAAAAGAAGACTGGTTGAATTTTGTCGTGACAGCAAAAGCAAAATCCAAAATCCGTTCTTCACTAAAAGAAGAAAGACGTCGTGTGGCGGAAGATGGTAAAGAAATTCTGGAGCGTAAGCTGAAAACGTTAAAGATTACCTATAACACTGATAATATTAATAAAATTGCGAATTTCCTTAAATTTCCAAGTTCGCAGGATCTGTTTTATAATGTAGCCAAAGGACTCGTTGATATTAAACAATTGCGGGAATTTGTGGCGCACGAAAAAAACAACGATGCGACACTGAGTACCCAAAACACCCAATTTAATACACATATTGGTGGTTTAGTAGAGAAATTCAGTAAAAAAGATCAGGATACCCTCTTGTTAGGTGATGATTTGCAGAAAATCGATTACACCCTTGCTCCTTGTTGTAACCCAATACCTGGAGATGATGTATTTGGATTTTTAACTGTAAACGATGGTATAAAAATACACCGTACCAGCTGTCCAAATGCATCCAAATTAATGGCGAACTACGGTTACCGCATTATGAAGGCTAAGTGGACATCCCAAACAGATGTATCTTTCTTGACCGGATTACGTATTGTCGGTATCGATGATGTTGGTTTGGTCAATAAGATCACCACCGTCATATCTCAGGAGTTTAAAGTTAATATTCGCTCCTTAAGTATTACCAGTAACGAAGGAATTTTTGAAGGGCATATTATGGTCTTTGTAAATGATACAGAACAATTGGAAAATCTAATGAAAACGCTTAAACAAGTGCGCGGCATTACCACTGTTTCACGATATGAATCTGAGAGTTAAACATCAGCTGAATATCACATTTTTTTAATACTACGATAATTGAATCAAAATTGGTAAATTTGTAAAGAATCTTATTGATTAATATGAACGCAGCTGAAAATTACGCAACAGTAAAAAAGATCTTTGAAGCTTACTTAGAAAATAAAAATCTAAGAAAAACTCCAGAGCGTTATGCTATTTTAGAAGAAATTTATTCCCGTACAGATCACTTTGATGTAGAATCATTGTACATCCATATGAAGAATAAAAAATACCGAGTTAGCCGTGCCACTGTATACAACACGTTAGAATTGTTGGTATCCTGTGACTTAGTTACTAAACATCAATTTGGGCGCAATATGGCTCAATTTGAAAAATCCTATGGATTTAAACAACACGATCACGTCATTTGTATTGAATGTAATATCGTGGTGGAATTTTGTGACCCACGTATCAACCAGATTCAAAGCTTAATGGGTGATTTATTAAAATTCGATATCAAACATCACTCGTTAAATCTGTATGGTGTTTGTAATGATTGCCAACAAAAAATCGCTGCTTCAAAAGCAAAAGAAGAGGTTATTTCAAATTAATCTCAGGATTGGCGAAATATAATAGTACATTTGTTCAGAAAATGATTTGCTCATTTTTCTGAACATTTTGTTTTTAGATAATTCAAAAAATTAACATAAATTCTTAATCACAATACTTTAAAAGCTATGCAAGTTGATGTGCTTTTGGGCTTACAATGGGGAGACGAAGGTAAAGGTAAAATCGTTGATGTATTTTGTCCACAATACGATTTAATTGCTCGTTTCCAAGGCGGCCCTAACGCCGGACACACATTGGAGTTTGATAACAAAAAATTCGTTTTAAACACGATCCCTTCGGGTATCTTCAATGAAGGAACTCTTAACCTAATCGGAAATGGTGTTGTTATCGACCCGATTATCTTAAAGAGAGAACTAGACAATTTGAAAACTGCTGGATTTGATCCAGTAGGTAAAGGAAATTTAGTGTTAGCTCGTAAAGCGCATTTAATCCTTCCTACTCACCAGTTACTAGATGCTGCTTCAGAATCTAAAATGGGTGACGGTAAAATTGGTTCTACCTTAAAAGGTATTGGTCCTACCTATATGGATAAAACAGGTCGTAATGGCCTACGTGTGGGTGATACTACATTGCCAGATTTCAAAGAGCGTTACGAAAAATTGAGAGAAAAACACCTTTCTATTTTATCACACTACGGTGAAATCCCTGATTTCTCTGAAAAAGAAGAAGCTTTCTTAGCTGCTATCGAATTCATTAAAACTATTCCACATGTTGATTCAGAACATTTAGTGAATCAATATTTAAAGGATGGTAAAAAAGTATTGGCAGAAGGTGCTCAAGGTACTTTGTTAGATGTTGACTTTGGTTCTTATCCATTCGTTACATCTTCAAATACAACTACAGCGGGCGCATGTACAGGTTTAGGTATTGCTCCAAATAAAATTGGTGCAGTATATGGTATCTTCAAAGCTTATGCTACTCGCGTAGGTGGAGGCCCATTCCCGACTGAACTACATGATGAAGTAGGTGAAAACTTACGTAAATTAGGTCATGAATTGGAGCAACAACAGGTCGCGCACGTCGTACTGGTTGGATTGATATTCCTGCTTTAAAATATGCCATTATGTTAAACGGTGTTACCGAATTGATCATGATGAAAGCTGATGTGTTGGATACTTCGAAAAAATCAAAGTTTGTACACATTACAAACATGAAGGAAAAGTAATCGATTACATGCCATATGAGATTATCACGAACGAGGCTGAGCCTATTCTTGAAGAAATCGACGGCTGGAATCAAGATCTGACTGGTATCACGCAACAAAGTGAAATCCCTGCAGCATTACAAAATTACATTACGTATCTAGAGAAAGCATTAGAAGTGCCTATCACGTTCCTATCTGTTGGTCCAGATCGTAAACAAACATTAAAATTGACTAAATAGTTAATGCGGGTCGAAGACAATTTTGTTATAGATTCAACGAATAATTTTCATCAAAAAGCGCTGCAATGGGCAGCGCAATTTGATGAAGTAGCTTATCTCCATTCCAATGGACATAGCGATCAGTGGAGTGCATTTGACTGCTTAATTGCAGTAAAAGCAACTTCCTCTTATACCTCGACTTCCGGTAATACACTTCAGGATGTTCAAAAATTTATAGACACATATCCAGATACTTATATTCCTGGTTTTTTTCGTACGATCTGAAAAATGAAATCGAAGAACTGGAAACACATCATGATGATCCTTTAGGATTTCCATTAGCCTATTTCTTTGTTCCTGCAGTTACGATCAAAACAATTGGAAATACCGTTTGGATAACAGCTGAAAATCCTGCTCAAATCTATCAAACCATTTTAGATTTTACATGGCAGACCGGTTCTGTGGGTTTTGATGGCCAGATACAGACCAGATGGTCTAAGGCTGAATACATGCTTGCATTTAATAAAATGCAAGATCATATCCAAAGAGGCGATATTTACGAAGTCAACCTCTGCCAGGAGTTTTATGCTGACCAGGTCAACTTAAATCCCGTAGCGGCATTTGAAAAATTGAACAGCATCTCCCCTACGCCGTTTGCGGCATTTTTTAAATTCAACAAGAATTACATCCTTTCCGCATCTCCGGAAAGATTTCTGGCGAAAAGGAATCAACAGCTCATTTCTCAACCTATAAAAGGAACTGCAAAACGAGGAAAAACTGCTGAAGAAGATCAAAAGATCGTCCAAGGCATGTTAAACTCTACGAAAGAAATTGCTGAAAATGTGATGATTGTAGATTTAGTTCGCAATGATCTCACGAAGAGCGCAGTACCAAAATCTGTCAAAGCAGATCGTCTTTTCGAAATTCAGACATTTAAACTCGTTCATCAGATGATTTCGACCATTACCTGTGAAATCGATAGAAAAGTAGCGGATGTTGAAGTTATTAAAAATACCTTCCCTGCTGGTTCAATGACCGGCGCTCCTAAAATTGCTGCCATGCAGATCTGTGATCAAGTTGAAGCAACAAGACGCTCGTTATATGCAGGATCCATCGGTTATTTCGGTCCTGAAGATGATTTTGATTTCAATGTTGTGATCCGGACCATTTTATACAATGCACAAAGTAAATATTTGTCCTTTCAGACAGGCGGTGCTATTACCGTTCAGGCAAATGCTGAAGACGAATATCAAGAGTGCTTGTTAAAAGCAAATGGTATGTTGCAAGTTCTTGATACACATATTCAATAAATATCTATATCTTTAGTAGATAAAATTCTCAAACATCATTTTTTTTTCTGAAATTTGCGCCTGATTATGACACAGATATACATTGATATCCATACCCATCAGCATCACTCGTCAGAGACTGAACGCTTTGACGTATTTAATCTTATACTGAATGCTGATCCAGATGATCATTATTTACCGCCAGTAACTGCGGGGTTACACCCATGGCACATCAATGAAAGTGACCCTTTTAAAGGCATATCGATCCTGCAAGAATTGCTTCGTGATCATGAAATTCTAGCTGTCGGGGAATGTGGTATGGATAAAGTAATATCTGTGCCCTTAAATGTGCAGCAAGACGTTTTTCAAAAACAAGTTAGCTTAGCAAAAGAATACGGTAAGCCATTGATCATTCATTGTGTCCGTGCTGTTGACGAAGTACAGCAAGTTTTAAAAAGTGAAAATTTCACAGGTCACATCATTTTTCATGGATTTAATAAGAATCGAGAACTTGCTGAGCAATTGCTTAAAAAAGGATATTACCTTTCGTTTGGTTCATCAATTCTCACGGGAAAGTTAGATGAAACGCTTGTAGCGACTCCTCTTGAACAGCTCTTTTTGGAAACGGATGATGCGCATGCCGATATCAGAGAATTGTACGCTTATGCAGCACAATTGAAAAAGATATCGATAAATGAATTAAAAGAAAACATAATAAGAAACTATCAACTTGTATTTGAGTAAAATATGAAAGACTTAACTTGGCTATCGCGTACAGAGGCATTAGTGGGGCGTGAAGCTTTAGAAAAATTGGCAAATTCTCATGTCATGGTTTTGGGATTGGGAGGCGTAGGATCGTTTGCAGCGGAATTTATCTGCCGTGGCGGTGTTGGCAAAATGACCATCATTGATGGCGACACTGTAGATCCTTCTAATAGAAACAGACAGTTACCAGCATTGGCAACCAACCATGGTCAATCTAAAGCACAGATCATGCGCGATCGGTTATTATCTATAAATCCTGAACTGGATTTGACTATTGTTGAAGATTTCGTTCTTCCTGAAAAGATTTCCGATCTATTGGATCTTAATCCCGACTATGCAGTGGAAGCAATTGATAGTATCACGCCAAAATTATTTTTTATCCGTCAGGCTCTAGAGCGTAAAGTTCGTTTTGTAAGTTCTATGGGAGCTGGAGGAAAAATGGATCCTACAAAAATAGAAATTGCAGATATCGGAGAAACCTATAATTGTAAACTTGCTCATCATATCCGTAAAAAGTTATATAAACATGGGATAAGAAGTGGTTTTAAAGCAGTATTTTCTACAGAATTACCAGATAAAGCATCCCTGTTGTATACCGATGGCAGTAACTTTAAGAAATCTGCATACGGAACGATGTCTTATCTGCCAGCTGCATTCGGAGGAGCAATCGCTTCCGTTGCATTAAGAGATTTAATCGCTAAAAATTAATGATATTCTCTCAATATATCGCATTATATTGACGAGAATATGTAGTTTTGGCTATGGAAAAACTTATAAAATTAGTTGAAAAGTATAAGCTTGCTAATCAACCGGTTGATGAATTTTCAATGGTTATCGATGATAAGCAGGTGGTACACGGTGCAATTTTTGTTATAAAAATTGAAAAGAAAACCTTTAAACTTTTCATTCCAGAACCGCACTACAAAACCATTATTGCGGGAGAAACAAAACCTTTGATCAAAACGATCCTCAAACATCCTGAGGTTATGCTGTTTATGTAATTTTCTAACAATCCTATTATTTTCAAAGGCATTTAAACATTACTTTTTTCTGCAATAAGATTCTGAGGCATATATCCTTCAAATTACTGTCGCAATCTATTGATCAATATATCTATAGAACAGCACATTCTGAAAATTAACCGCTTTATATTGAAGCTAATTTTAAGCGATTTAAAGAGTTCTGTGTGACCAGTCTAGCAAAGACTTGTCTTGGTGGATTAAATTGCTTAAATCTCTTGTTTTCAACTAATCTGATCTATTGTAAAGACATAGTGATGGCGATCTGTTGTATGTTTTAATAATAGATTAGGAATGATCGACTTTTTTTGAGAGATGTTCGGGATTTCTTTGAGATTGCGAGCAGACTGGTTCGTATTTTGTTCGCCATTTATTCGACTCGTTTTCGTCTTGTGGTCGAAGCCGAGTCGAAGAACAGTCGAAGAACAGTCGAAGCGCACCCGAACCAATCCCGGAGTTGTTCCCTATCATTATCGAACCATTGCCCAAGCATGCTCGAGAAGACTAAGGACTTTACGGACTTCCATGGACTTCACGGACTTCTTTGGACTTTTAGCTTATACCTTCTTCGTAATAAAGCATAAAATTTCTACATCACTAAAAAAAGATCAAGTTATCTACGGCAAGAACCTTTCTCCGCAAATTCGAGTTTTATTGGACTGCCCTTCGGGTCTGCTTCGCCCC
>NZ_ASZT02000199.1:0-7314 GCF_001006065.1 Sphingobacterium sp. IITKGP-BTPF85 | reverse complement strand
TGTCGCAAATTTGCGACGGTATCTTTTGATACCTGTTCTGTTCATCATGACATTATTTCAATTAAAAAACCAACGTAATTTTTATTCTCTAACTTTCTTACCTTCTCACTTTCCAATCTATCTAACTCATTAACCATCTCACTTTCTAACCCCCATTTGAATCTATATCAAAGATAGGCTGTAAAATAAGGCAGGTGTTAGGTAGAATTCACTTCTTGATTGTGCACTTTTCATCTGGTAAGTTTTATTCTTTTGAATAACCGTCGAAGTAATGATAGACCTGGTAGGGATAGCCTACCGGAAATGCTTGGTAGCAATGCACATAAGCCAGTACGGCATAATTTATTTTATGTCGATTGAAAAGTGCGATAATGGCATCAAAATCATACGGATCTAACCAGCTATCTTGATACTTGCTCAAGTACTGTTGAATGGTTTTATGATCTCATGTTGCCGCAGACTTTTTTCGTAAAAAGGTAGCGCACTATATGCGAGATAGTGATCTTCGTGATAACAGATAGCAATGTGCTGCAGTTCATCGTCGATATGGTGCCATATGTACTCTTCTGCCTGCAATATTTTAAAGATTAATTGAAGGCAATTGAACCGTTCCATTTCATCCCAGTCTATGGTGAAATCACTGAACAAAAAGTATTCAATATCGTCCTTCGGAATATGTTCCTGTTCCCCTGCAATTTCCAGTGCTATTTTTTCCACATCTACATAGGCGAGGTAATAATGGATGATGTCACTTTGATTAGTTTGCTGATATAACAGGTCACCTTCTTCACTGATATCACAGAGCAATAGCAAAAAGATAAAAAATACTTCCTGCTCATCTTGGTCGAGCCCGGGATATTGGAAAGAATGATACTCTTCATGGTTGAGCGCATATTTATTTATAAAAGTAACTTCATCCATGAGCTGCTTATTGACACAGCTACTTTGGAGTTTTCCGGCTAGTATATCTGTGAGATATTCACTATGGGCATGCTGCTGCTGCTCTTGGATCTGTTTGTGATACTTGGATTTTTTCCAGCCTTCGGGTGCCAGCATTTTCATTACACGAGGTACTTCACTGTACATCTTCTGGAGTATGGTTTTCATCCGCTGGTCAGATAGATTTTTGAAAACATGTGCTATCATAAGTCTTTGAATTACGATTTCTTAAACTGACTGATTGATTTACCGGTCAGCTTTTTAAAAAAGCGATTGAGTTCGCTATGTCCCGCAAAATTTAACTGCTCGGCCAAAGTAGCGATCTGTTGGGGATAATCTTCCAATTGTCTTATAATGCGCTCGAGGAGCAATTGGTTGCGATATGCGTGTAAACGGCAACCGTAATACTCCTGGTGCAGTCGAGCTAACTGGTTGTGGTCTACCTGTAAGCTTTTAACAATATCTTTGATCAGTGCCTTTGCGCCAAACTTATTTACGGCAAGTTCCAGATAGGCCCGTGCCTGATCTACTAATGCTATTGTTGTGTTTATTTTGGTCGTCTCGCTAATGATCTTGAGTCTCGACAAGGTGATGAGATAGATCTGATGGTGGACGAGGAGGTATTCGTTTTCCATATTCCTGGGATTGATCTGGCTGAAGAGGTTTAAGATTTCTGTACGTGTCAATGGACCGATTTTAAAATCGGAGCTTTGAAGAGGCACGGGATCAGCCGCCCGTTTGGCGTATACCAGTGGCATGACAAATTCAAAGTGACGCTCCAGATGCGGTCTGAAAAGTCCAGCATCAAGCGTGATCCCGATAATGATGTGGTGGCCCACGGGCAGTTCAACTGTCAATTCGGTCTTAGGCAGATAAAGATAACTGGCACGTTCGTGCTGAAAATGAAGCACGAGCTGTGCGTTAGGATCATGAAGTGTAATCGGTTGTGTCCCGGTACTCAGTAAGGGATAACAGAGGTGCAGATCTGGCGCAAGAGAGGCGAGCGCTAGTGTCGTAGGAGTGTCGATCCAAAATTCGTAATAATAGATATAGGCATACCGTCCATCGAAGGTCTGCACTGCATAACGGTTAGTCGCATTTGCCCAGTAAGTGGTGTGGGCATAGCGTATGGGATAAGTAACCCTTAAATCCGAATGAGCTACCTCCTGGAAATCGGGTGGATGATTGAGAATAATGGTTTGTTTCATAATTCGGTTTTATCATGTGCTTCAGCAAATATGTTTTAGAGATGCAAGGGGTGAACCTTTGGGTACAGCTTTTATGATAATCGTATGTGGCTTTTTTGTTTCAAGTTCACCTCTATTGCATCTTTTTTTTCAATCTGGTAGGTAAACACAGATGGGAGAGGAGACATCTGTATTTATTGTACCGAACTGTTGAAGTAAAGATAATGGCAGGAAGGCCGGTTTGGATCTTATATATTTGAGGTTTTCATCTACGATTTTCGAGAAAATGATCTTCGATTTTGATGATTTAATTCTTTAAAATCTAAGATTATGCTTTTTTTGAGTGCTGTAGCCATACTTGGAAATGATTTGCAGTAAGGAGGGGTCTTGCAAAAAAAATCTTATTTAAGATAGACAACTGCATCTTTAACTTGAGGATGCAGTTGTCTATAGAAGCCTAAATTGTGCTGTAGTAAGAGGCGCTTATTCCTAAAAATGAACTTTTATCGCTTATACTGCAATGAAAATTTGCTTCTGGATATTCTTTTCCAAAAGTTGTTTTTCGGTCTTTTGCAGGCATTTTGAGAAGTCTCCCTCTGAACGATCTACGATTCAATACTGTCGCAATTAAATAATTTGAATGGTTTGCAAAAATGGGGTGCTCTTCCATGAGCTTGATGATATTCTCCCGGCTGATGAAAGCCGTCACGACATCGCTATCTGCTTTAAAATAACTGCCATCAACATCTTCAATATGAAGAATAAATTGTTTTTTTGAGATAAAGTCGATGACATCATTTTGGAGCGGGCCAGCGTCATCCCAGCGTTTGATAATGATTCCCTCCAGTACAATATGCAGATCCAATAGCTTAGCCTGAAGGTACCTACCTTTTTTAATGGATCTGATCTCAACAACAGCTAATATGCTTGACCATAAAGCGGGTGGCACAGGAGCGAGTTCATGCAATATTTCAAATAATAGGTTTTGATAGTTTGTTCTTTCCATATTTAGACTATCCAATTGTTTACAGATATGAGAATGAAAAGGTGAGCACCATAATACTTGTTTCTGGTATTTCTGGATCCGGAACGAAGCTTTGCGTCGAGTTGGCGGTCTTACTATTTCCTTGTCCTTTTCTTTGGGCATCGTTTACCAATACTATAGTTGCTCTGTTATCAATAGCAGTAATAAGCGAATTGGCAATAGATTGTTGTGCCTGTGGACCTAAAGATACGGCGTATTGAAATTGATCGGTACTGAGTTGAAATCGTTGCGGTAACCAATTGATAAAACCGGTTTGAATAAACTGTTTTTCGACATCTATAACAGTTTGAGTAGCTGCGTAAAGGGCAGTTCTCCAATCTGTAGCTCCTACCTGATTGAAGGGAAATTGATTTGTTGTCATTGTTTAGATTTATATTAAATATTACCTTCAAAGATATGCTTCAATTTAAAAAAACACCTGAAATAACGTATTGGAAAAATCGAATCGGCAGTTTATTTTATCGAACCGATAGTTTCTTGCATTTTAGGTGCTGTTTTGATAGCTTAATGCCTGTTTTTTTTTATCAATTATGTGATTCGCTTTTTAGTGGTTGCGAAATTGTTACTTTAAATGTCGAAATTTTTAAATATTTTTATATTTCTTTTTACTTATGGTTTGTTAACCGCTGGTCATAAGTAATCCAATTTGACAACTTAAACCAGTGCATGAATAGTTATATCATAACATATTTTAAAATTATCAGTTGGCGTATTTTCGTTATCTGCATTGCCATTGCTATGGTCATGGCATCTTTGTTTCCATTCGATGATATGTCAATGAGTTATATTTTCAGTAAGCCAGTAATGAAGGTCATGCTTAAAACCTTTGTAATCGGTGGTTTGTTGCTGACGATCGTAAATGTTGTCGCATTCTATGTGTTTCGTTTACGGCTCTGGGAGACTAACGTATTACATGCCAGCTTTTATCATACTTTCTTTGGAGTTATTTTGCCTTTTATCTGTGGTGTAGGTTTAATAAGGTTTTTCTATGGTCCTGCTATATTTCAGCACGATCATGTAAACAGTGACTTAATGCTGATGCTCCTTTTATTGGTTCTGTGCAATGCATTTATGGTAATCCGGATGTATGCTTTTTACCTTAATAAAAAAACCGTGCTGGTAAAAACTTTGAAGGATGAGCATAAAGATGGAGATGTACGGCAAAAAATGTTATTAGAAAAAGCTGATTTAAAACATAGGGAGGAGCTAGATGGATTAAAGTCTAGTTTGGATAGTATCAATGCTGAGTTGAAAATAAGTTTAATCAATGCAGATAAACATGTGGCGCAAGCTGAATTGCGTGAACGACAGTTGACTGACGAGATTGGTAGGCTGACAAAAGAAATCGTGCTCAAAAGTACAGCTGTAACACATGAACTTAATGAGTACCATATACAGCAGCTGTCGTATATTTTACTTAATGATCTTGTTCCTTATGAATATGATCCGCTTAGTAGATATCAATTTGCCAGTGAGTTGAATGACAGGGTAATCAATGAAGAGCATGTTGCTTTTATTTTTGGTGCAAATCGGGAAGGTGTGCTCTGTCAGGATATCTATCTATTGGATGGTGAAGTGTTCACTGTTTACGAAAGTTCTTTGGAAGAAATGAACAGGATATTTCCAAGAATGGTCCGTATCTCCCGCAATCATCTTATTCCGGGTACATCGGTTGTTTCATACGAAGTCATGAGTTCTAAACTTGTTAAAGTAAAAGTTCGAGGTCAGGAAGAACCGATAGAAATGAAACATGAGTATATAAAAAAGTGTTTTCTTGGATTATATTGCAGTATATATGGAATCAATATAGGGAGAAACAGTCCTCTCCAGCTGTTTCCGTTTAAAGCATATTAGAGCAATAATTTTCTAATTTCTTCTTCCGGCAATCCGGTATAGTCTGCAAATAAACTGATGCTGACATACTGGTTTGATTTCAATCCGTAGCAATCGCGTATGGCCTGAAAGATTTTGTAGGTGTGTTTTTCTGTACGTCCCAATATAAGTGCTGCTTCTTTGGGGTAAATGCATAATCGAGATTTGTTTTTCATGTTATTCTGGTTTTTAGAGGGATGATCTGTTGATAATCAGATCATCTGGATTTGCTAATGATTGTCCTGACCGTAGACAAACATTCCCTATCAAACCACCTGTTAAGCAGGTATAAAGCAGTAATGGAGCACGGGTAAAGCCTATTTGGCTATGTACAGTATGCGCATAGGCTAAGAGCGTGGTAAGTGCGTATTAAGTGCGTGAAGCACACTGTTTTTACACTGTATCTACGCTCTATCTACGCTTTACATACGCTTATGCCACGCTTTATAGCTGTATAGCGTCCAAGTTTACAATGTACTTTAGTCCTTAAGCTTTGCAGATTAGGTTTGATTCCTCTCCAGAAAATGATGTTATTGGTTATTCATTTACTAAGATAAGTTTTTTCTATAAAATATAGTTTTATTCGCGTTTAGGTACATTTTGGTCAATTTATTAAACCAATTGAGTATCATTATTCCGCATTTTTCCCCTTTTCTACGCTTTTGATCCCCGTCCTTTTGTACTGATGATCATCTTAGCATTGTCAAAACAATACTATTATGGCAAGAGTAGAAAGTTTAATCAAATTAAATGGAACGATCGGGGATCTTTCCTTTTACAAATCAAAAAGTGTGGGTTATCAGGCACGTATGAAGACCGGTGTATCGGGCGACCGTATTGCCAATGATCCAGCATTTGCACGTACCCGTGAAAACGGCAGTGAATTTGGCAGAGCACAGCAGGAGAGCAAAAAGCTACGTGATCTGTTGCGGGATGTGCTGTTCGAAAATTCGGACAACAGATTCAGTACCAGGCTGGCAAGCCGGATGTTAAAAGTCATCCAGATGGATCCGATAAGTGTCCGCGGGGAGCGCGTTTTAATACCGCAAAACATGGTATTGCTGAATGGTCTAGAATGTAATCAGCGCGCCAGTTTAAAAAACATCACGTTAAAACCTTTGTCGGTTTCCTTCGACAATTTTAGCGGTGAAGGTTTTTTAACATGTGAGCAACTGATCCCGAATTTGCATATCGCCAAGTTGAGTGGGGCGACGCATGTGCAGTACACCCTGGTTCTGCAGGAATTCTCGGGAGATGAATCCGATAAGCGTCCCGTAATCCAACGGTCCGCTTATATCAAACTTGGTGAAATGCAACCCATGGATCTGGATATTGCGGCTACACTTGCTCATGATCCTGATAAAAGTGTTCTGGTACTTGTGGGGACAGGATACTACCAGCTTGTGAACGGTGCTTATTATCCATTGGCAAATGGTCAGTATAATGCGCTGACCATCCATCAGGTGGTGATACCGTAATCTAATTTTAGGGTGTATTGATGGGATTATTTTCAGGTGGTGGGTAGTTGTGTTATAGCAACGACCTGCTTCCTGAAATTTATTCACCAGGTGGAGCTGAAAATGAATAATAATTTTTAATAGATGATGTAATAACATGTCAACAAAACAAATTTTGCATCTCCAACGGATTTATGGAGAGCAAGGGACAAACGGTACCCTCACTTTTGAAGGTGAGGTCATCTGCCGTACTATCGAACTGCCCTGGCGCAATAACCTGCCGAGGCTTAGCTGCATCCCGATGGGGAGTTATAAATTGGAAAAACGAAAGTATACCAGACATGGTGAGCAGATCGGAATTCCGGCTGTATTGGGACGCGAAGCGATATTGATCCATGCAGCCAACGATGCACGGAAAGAGTTATTGGGATGCATTGCTCCGGTTACAGCATTAACGGGGGAAGGTTGCGGTACAGAGAGTAAAAAGGCGCTTGCAAAATTGAAGTCTCTGGTTTATTCGCTTTGGGATATGGAGCAGGAAGTGTTTTTGCATATAAAGTAGTGACGGAAGTAACTAGTGACGGAGTGACATAATATGTTTTGTGCCTCTTTCGCCGGCACAGGGCGACAAACGTTTTTCGCTAATGATTTTTATTTTATTGGTACTCAAGATTCTCTTCGAGAGTTGTCTTGACACAAAGTTTGACAAAAGTCAAGGCTGCATTCCTTTATGCTATTTCACCTTGAATAGGCTAAATGAATTTAAATATTGTCACTCATGCCGTGACAGGCAATTACTTTTTCCTTGATGAAA
>NZ_ASZT02000198.1:0-7322 GCF_001006065.1 Sphingobacterium sp. IITKGP-BTPF85 | reverse complement strand
TTCTTCAATGCCGCTTTCACGTCGTCAGCTTTGAAATAATCATAAACAGGGTTACTGTTTAAGAATAAAGCAACACCTACCTGACCTGCATTTGCGTTTGTCAAGAATTGTGAAAATGCAACGTCAGAACCTTGATGTTGTTTAGAGAAATTATCTAAATCAATTGTCGATCCGTATGAAGCTAATGCACTGTTGATCGCATTTGCTAATGTTTGAATGTTAATATCATTTGAACCAGCAACCACAACAGCAGCACCTTTGTTTGCTAACAATTCTTTTGCCGCTAAAGTAACCGCAGTTTGTGCTCTTTTTGCAGCAATACCACCCGCTAAAGAAGAACCTGTAATTGCATTATATAATGAAATTAAAATAGCTGCTTCTTCCGAAGGTTTAATTGCGATACGCACATCGGCATTTGAACCAGTCATACTTAGACCTGACTCAAACTGAATGTGACGTGACATCTTACCATTTTTCAATGATTTGTAATCACGGTTTTTAATATATTGCTGTGTATGCTCCTCGCCAGCTAACCAAGTTCCTAAGAAATCAGATGCTACTGAAACAACAACATTTGCTTTTTCAAAATTGTATGAAGGAACAACTGCTTTACCAAAGGAGTTTTTATTCGCTTCAATAATAGCGCTATAAGAAACAGCGTCTACTTGAACCAAATTAGTCGTTGGGTACTTCGCCGTTAATTTAGCGATTGCAGCCAATGTAGTAGGACTATTTACTGTGCTTGCAACAATAGTAATTTGTTTTCCAGCAGTAGCTGCTGCATTTAACGCAGCGATAACAGTACTATCTAATTTAGACCATTCAACATCCTGCCCTTTTATTTGGGCTGTTTTTAATTTAGACTCATCATATAAGTCTAAAACTGATGCTGCAGTTCCCGAATCTGTACCTTGATTTAAACCAATTGCGTTCGGGTTTGCCTCTACGTTAATAGGACGACCTTCACGCGTTCTTACTAAGATACTCTGACCGTTAAAAGTCGAAGTATAAAAGTTAGGAATACCTGGAGTAATTTCCTCTGGTTTAATTAAATAAGGAACTGCTTTATGCACAGGAGTGCTGTTACAAGCTGCTAAAGTAACAGCCCCAACACCAAAACCTAATGCTTTTAAGAAGTCACGGCGAGGAGTTTTTGTACTCAACCCTGCTTCATTTAAGACATCTTCTACAGGAATAGATTCGGCAAACTCACCCTTGCTTTTTTCTACAAAAGCAGGTGTTTGTTTCAATTCTTCCAAACCTTTCCAATATTTTTTATTGCTATCCATTTAAGCTGTATATAAGATTGCGTATTTCTGAATAATTATTAATAGTGACATTTACCACACTCAAGACCACCGATCATCGCCGCTGTCATTTTTTCACCTTTTTTGATGCTTTCATGCGCTTTGATTAAGTCTTCGTAGTATTTGTTATCTGATTTCACATCTGTTGCCTTATGACAATCCACACACCATTTCATTGTTAATGGCGAGTATTGATACACTTCTTCCATTGTTTCAATAGGTCCGTGACAAGTCTGACACTCTACTCCTGCTACTGTAACGTGTTGTGAGTGGTTAAAATAAGCAAAATCTGGCAAGTTGTGAATACGAACCCACTGAATCGGCTTAGGATTGTTTCCGTAAGTACGAGTCTCTGGATTAAAGTCCAATGCGCGGTAGATTTTTGCAATCTCAGGTGAAATTTCACCATCATAATGCTCCGAACCAGTAATCGTATTGTGACAGTTCATACAAACATTTGCAGAAGGAATAGATGCATTTTTAGATTTAAAAGCACCACCGTGACAATATTGACACTCAATTTTGTTTACACCCGCGTGTAATTGGTGCGAGAATTTAATCGGTTGAACCGGCTGATAACCTGTGTGAACACCTACGTTCCACATGGTTTTCCAACCACCAACAGCCAATAAAGCAACAAGCATTAATACAGCAAATCCGACTAATTTCTTGTTCTTAACAAAAGCTTTAGCAAAAGCAAGGAATTTAGAACTCGTTTGAGGCTCCTCTTCTGCTTCAACAGCAGCTTGATTTGTTGCGATAACCTTCTCTAAAGTACGGATGACACGGTTTAAAACAACGATAACAACAATTGCTAAAACAACAATACCTATTAATCCGAAGATCATAAACATGTTAGCATTGTCATCTTTCGCAGCCCCACCACTTGTAGCACCATCTTCTTTAGGTTTCTCAACAGACTCAGCTTTAATATAAGCCAATACTGACTTAATATTATCATCTGATAAATCTGTAAAAGAAGTCATCACAGATTTATTGTACTCCTCAAAAATTGCAATTGCATCGGCATCACCGGAAGCAATTAAAGCTTGAGAGTTTTTAATCCATTTAATCAACCACTCTTCAGACTTAGTTTCGGTAATACCTTTTAAGGCAGGACCAACAACTTTTCTATCAACTTTGTGACAGCTCGTACACTTTGCTTTGAAGATTTTTTCACCTTCCTTGACATCTTGCGCATGCAGCGTCGTAACGGCAAATAACAGCACCAAACTCATTGACGCTATCCTCGCAAGTTTTCCCAAAACGGATGAGATATTTCTCATATTTAACACTTTATACTATTTATTTGTGAATATAAAAATTTAAACACCATTCTAAACAGAGCACACTCTGCCTAGTAATGCCACAAAAGTATAACTTATTAATAAATCCCTGACAATTTTGTGACGTTATTTATCAATTTATAATCGTTCTAAATTATTTTAAAATGACTATTTAATGCAGATTTAAACCACCTCTTGTACTTCAAGGCGGAAATTGATAAGCCTCAAATTTAAGACATCAATAGGACATAAAAAAATTCAAAACTGCCCGAAAGTGTTTCTTGATAACAGTATGCTGACAAAGAATTGATTAGAGAATTGTAACTTTACGGATATGCAGTTATCATGAAAAATTAGTATTTTTAAATGGCTTGATTTTTTTAATAACCTCCTGTAATGCACAGACGCATCAAGCTTCAAAACAAACATCAATCTTTAAGACAATGGAAGATTCAACAAAATATAACAAATTAACGCCAGAAGAGGAACATGTTATTGTTCACAAAGGAACGGAGCGTCCCTACACAGGCACCCTACTGGATAATAAAACAAAAGGAACTTACGTTTGCAAAAGATGTAATGCTGCACTTTATCGTTCGGAAGATAAATTTGATTCGCATTGCGGCTGGCCTAGTTTGATGATGAAATCAAAGGGGCTATACGAAAAGAAACAGATGCAGATGGAAGAAGAACAGAAATTCTGTGTAACGCATGCGGAGCACACCTCGGGCATGTTTTCATCGGCGAAAGATTGACCGATAAAAACACACGTCATTGTGTCAACTCCATTTCTATGGTATTTGTAGCAGATACTATTGCTTCAAAATAGAAGATTCACGTATTTTCAATTCGCAGGGTAGTGTCAGATGTTTAATTGATTTGGCTTTACCCTGCAATTTTAACAATAAAATATTGATAATGTGATCCGCAATTTCTTCAATAGGTTGCGAAACAACAGTGATGGCAGGTTCGTGCAATTTAAATACCGTATGATCATCAAATGCAATTAGTGCCGGTAATTTATAATTATGTTTCTTCCCAGACTTAAGTCCTGTAATTGCCAAATAATTAGTTGCAAACAAAACAGCATCCAGGCGATTATCTACAACAAACTCATGTAAGTCATCAATTGCCTCTGCTTCTGATGCGTCCAGTTGTATTTTCTTGATGTATACCTGCTTCTTAAATTGATCCATACCTTTCATGTAGCCATCTAGGCGATCCCGCATTTGGGTCTGATCAGAGTATAACGAGACTAGACCGATTCTTTTATAGCCCTGCTCATTAAAATGAACGGTAGCATCAAAGGCACCTTGAAAATTATCTGCAATAACATAATCTGTGTCCACATCAGGCAAATAACGGTCAAATAAAACAATAGGTACATTAGATTGAAGCAAATTAGAAATTGTCTCTTCAATTCCTTCGGAAGGTGTAATGATAAAACCATCAACCTGTCGATCATTAAACATACCGATCAGCTCTTTGGTCTTCTCGCTATCATTATTGGTACTACAATAGATAATCCGGTATCCTTGCTCATAAACTTTAGTTTCAATCAAACGCGCGATATTACCAAAGAAAGGATTTGAAATATCTTCAATGATCAGCCCGATAATTTTTGTTTTACCTGTACGTAAACTTTTAGCAAGTTCATTAGGTTTATAGCCGACTTTTTTAACATAATCAAGAACTCGCTTTGTCAATGACTCACTTATACGCTTCTCCTTGGCTTTGTCATTCAATATAAAAGATACCGTAGTAACTGAAACCCCTAAAGCCTTTGCTATATCACTGATCAAAATTCTCTTCTTCATTAAGTATAGTGTGTTTATAATATGAGTTACTAATCTAAAAAAAAATAAAGTAATAACGCCACATAATGTAAAAATATTTAAGCTAAAAGGATTTATTGAGCAAAAAAAATGGTATATTTCACCCCTAAATAAGATCAAACTAATTAATTATGATTCAATTGAATTACAATAAAATTTTATTAAGTATTCTTGCATTAACGCCATTAAGTTTAATGGCTCAACAAAATTTGACACAATATGTGAACCCTTTTATCGGTTCCGAAGACCATGGACACGTATTTGTCGGTGCCAATGTGCCCTTAGGAGCTGTACAATTAGGTCCATCTCAGATTGCGCAGACCTGGGATCAATTTAATGGCTGGGACTGGTGCAGTGGTTACAATTATAAAAGCAAAGAAATCCTTGGTTTTACCCATACACATCTTAGCGGTACCGGTATTGGCGATCTCAATGATATTATGATTGTACCTGCAAACGGTAAAGTACAGTTAAAACCAGCTGAATTTAACAAGATGGGTACTGGCTATGGATCTAGCTTTAAAAAAGAAAATGAAATAGCCCAACCTGGATTTTACAGTGTTCTATTAGACGATTACCAAGTTCAGGCAAATCTAACAGCAACTGAGCGTGTCGGCTATCATCAGTATGTCTATAATAAATCGGACAATGCCCACTTATTCATCGATCTTTCTTTTAAGATGAACTGGGATAAAACAACAGACTCGTACATTAAGCAAATCAATGACAGCACATTTGTCGGATACCGCTTTTCTTCAGGATGGGCAAGTGACCAAAAAGTATATTTTGCTTTAAAAACATCTGTTCCTATCCAAAAAGTACAGTTCTATGAGGAGAACAGTCAAAAATTAGGTTCTTCTACCGTAAAAGGTCAAGCTATTAAAGCTGCTTTATTTTTTGATGCTGTAAAAAATAAAACCATTGAAGTGAAGGTTGGTCTTTCATCTGTAAGTACGACAAATGCTTTAGAAAACATACAGGTGGAAATGCCGAACTGGAATTTTGCAGATGCGAAGAAACAGGCAAATGACAAATGGAACAGCACTTTAAATAAAATTCAATTTGAAGGAGATGCAGATACCAAAACCATTTTTTATACCGCTTTGTATCATACCTATTTTGCACCGACCATCTTTAACGATGCAAATGGTGATTATCTAGGCACAGACAAACAAGTGTACGAAAAACAGGATTTTACCAACCATACCGTATTCTCTTTATGGGATACCTACCGTGGACTTCACCCTTTAATGAATTTACTGGAGGATCGTAAGATCAATCAGGATTTTATTAAAACCATGCTGGCTATTTATCAGCAACAGGGAAAATTACCGGTATGGCATTTACAGGGTAATGAGACCAATACGATGGTTGGATTACCAGCAATACCTGTAGTAGCTGATGCTGTTATCAAAGGGATTTTAGATGAGAAAGATTACGAATTGGCTTGGGAAGCAGTAAAAACCACCGCAATGGGTTATGAAAACGGCTTAAAATTCGTACGTGACTTAACTTATATTCCAATTGACAGCATGGATCATGAATCTGTAGCTTGGGCATTAGAATATGCTATTGCAGATTATAGTGCTTACAAAATGGCGGTGAAATTAGGCAAAACAGAAGATGCTGCATATTTTGAGAAGAGATATAATCTTTATGAGCAATATTTTGATAAAGAAGTAGGACATTTTGTGGGAAGAAAAGCTAACGGTGAGTTTAGAAGACCATTCAACGCATTGATGGCTAAACACCGTGAAAACGATTACTGTGAGGGTAATGCATGGCAATACACCTGGTTAGTTCCTCAAGATGTAAAAGGCTTAATCAATCTTTTTGGAGGCGATAAAAACTTCTTGAAGAAACTTGACGAGTTCACAACAATGTCTTCCGATCTGGGCGGAGAAGCTTCAAATGATATTACTGGTCTTATCGGTCAATATGCTCAAGGCAATGAACCCAATCACCATGTCCCTTACCTGTATGCATATGCAGGAGAAGCTTGGAAAGGTTCTGCACTTGCCCGTAAAGCCATGATGGAATTCTATACAAGCAAACCTAATGGTTTGTGTGGTAATGACGATGCTGGACAGATGAGTGCTTGGTATGTGTTTTCAGCAATGGGTATGTATCCATTAAATCCAATCAGCGGTGTCTATGTTTTCGGATCACCGATGATGGAAAAGCTACGATTACCCTTCCAAATGATAGACAGTTAACGATACAGGTTAAAAACCAAGCGAAGAAAAACAGCTACATCAAAAGTATCAAACGTAACGGTGCATCTTATTCCAAATCATTTATCACTTATGAAGAAGTTCTAAAAGGTGGTACAATCGAAATTGAAATGAGCAGTACACCAAACAAAAATTGGGGTAAAGCGCCACAGGATAGACCTATTGCAGTCGACAATTAATCTGCAAGTCTGTCAGGCCACTATTTATGGAATAGCTTTTGATAATAATCAACAAAAGGAGATTAAAAATGTCAGAATTAAACAACAACATCAATATCCAAGATATTGAAGACGGAAATAATCAGCAAGATTTCTATACAAATTTCAAAGAAAAATTGATTGCTGTAGAACAATTTCCATCCTTGTACAAATTCAAATTCATTGTAAAAGCCGATTTGGAGAAAATAGAGCAAGTAAAACAAGTATTTACGCATGCAAGTACCAAATACGCTGAAAAAGAATCATCAGGTGGTAAATACAAGTCCATCACCGTAGAGACTTTTGTCAATAATGCCGATGAAGTAATTGATTATTACAAAGAAGTATCTAAAATAGAATCCGTTATCATGTTATAACAAATGAAAACAGGCTGTGTCAAATTACGGACAGCCTGATTTTTTTAGTCAAAAAAGCTCACTTTTCAGTTGAGCTTTTTTTATAT
>NZ_ASZT02000197.1:0-7329 GCF_001006065.1 Sphingobacterium sp. IITKGP-BTPF85 | reverse complement strand
CACTATGCTCCAGTATATCCAGCCATAATTTTTTGTGTAAAAAGTACCCGATCTTTCATGATAGCCGCCATACTATCGATTACTTTATTCTCTATTTCCTGCCTCCGTTTATGCTCTAACTCTTTTCTAGCAGTTTCTTTTTTGTCCTGTAAGCTTCGAGATTTTATATTATTTACGTAAATAATAATAATTAGAACCAACGTAAAGATGATTGGGATTAAGTTTCTATCATAACTTTAGATTATAATTGTTAGCATTATTTCTTTTTCCTTGTTTCCTTAATAGTAGTTTTAGGATTTTTTGAATTATATTCTTTCGTAGTATAGCGACCCGTATCAGCTCTTCTATATTTTATAGTTTTTTTTGGTTTTTGAGCAAAACAACTAAATATCACAGTTGTCATAATTATGAATGATAATAACTTTTTCATTTTATTTTTTTATAGTTGTGAGTGAAGAAGCGAAATCCTTTAATGGGCGCAGAATTATTAAACTCATTTGATTTGCTATCTTCTTGATTTGTCGTTTAAAAATTAGGTAATGTAAATTGGTGTTTCATATGGCTTTAGTCTTCTCTTTACCTAACAACCAGTAGAAAAGGCATCCAAAAATATTCAAGAGTAGTACTGACGACAGCCATAGGATTCTTTTGCTACTAGACAGATTATCATTGTTTATAATATGATAAATTGTATAAATGACTACTAGAAGAGGAGGGATAACAAGAAGTGCCATCTCCGTTGTTCCTATGTTAATAAAGGATAAATTCATTAGTTCTTTTGGTTATAGAATCGATTATAGTAATTCTTTAATTGGTTAGCTTTTCAGATCAAACAATCTTATTATTCATTTTGTAAGACGTGCTGTCAAGAATTCTGTCTACAGTTTTATCTAGCCAGTTTTCAATATGTGGTTTTAATAAGGCGAACTTATACTCATCTATTTTAAAATGCTCTATTGGAGTACCCCATATATTTTTTCTAATAAAATTAGACACAAATGCTAGATCTTGATTGCAATTATACAGCTCAATTGTACCTTTTTCATGATTACCCTTTATTAAAAGAAAAGGTGATTTTTTCCAACGCTTATCTATGATGATCGCTTTGTCACCAATCGATATAATTATATAAAAAGAAATATCTGGGTTAAAATATCTGGGACTATTTTTTTTATGCGTTTCGGTTTTTAGCACAATGTTTTTTTCCAGAAGAGGGGTTTTTAAACGACTCGCTAGTTCATTAAAATCAGTGAACATTAACCTCTCGAAATCTGCTTTAAATTTCTTGAACTTAGCCCAATAGATTTCATACTTTAGATATTCCTTTTCCTTCTTTTCTCTTTTTGTTAAGTCTTTTTCAATACTTTCTTTATCAAAGTTTAAAAGACTTTTTTCTAGTGATTTAATAAGGTCTTCCATATCAGTCTAATATTTTATTTTATCCCAAAATCTTTCTCGTTTTCTTAGGATTGTAATCCTCTAGCAGAGATTAATGTCTAAATTCTGTCAGCTCTACTGTTAATAAACGTTCCCCCTGAAGATAAACTTTCCAGTCACCAACGAAATTTCATGTTGTGTAAGTAACACTTTTAGGGTCAAATAATGTTGTTATTCGATTTGTAATTTTCAGTCTTAAGAATTCTGTCCAAATTGCGATCTAACCACTTTTCAATATGAGGTTTCAATAAAGTAAACTTATAATCCTCGATCAGAAACTGCTCTAATGGGTTATCGAGTACATTGTTCTCAAAAAAATAGATATATATTCTAAGTCCTGATTACAATCATAAAGTGAAATCGTATTTTTTACATGATCACCTTTTAATAAAATAAAGGCTTGTTTATTCCACCTATCACTCACACATAGTGATCGGTCACTAAGTGAGATCAATGCGTAAGTATAAAACTTTAAATCAAAATATTTGCGACCAATATTTCTATGCGATTCGTTTCTAATTACGATATTTCTTTGCATGAGAGGGCCTTTCAAAGCACTATAGAGTTTCTTGAAGTCAGTACAGACTAATTTTTCGAACTCTTCTTGAAATTTTTTGAAATTACTCCAATAGTTATCATTTTCTATTTTTTCTTTTTCTTTTTTAGCTTTTATAATAAGGTCTCTTTCAATACTTTCTTGATCAATATCATAAGCTTTTGCTCAAAGGATTTAATTAAATCATTCATATCTATTTATCCATTTTATTTTATACCTTTTAAGAATGCCTTAAAGCGAGCATTCAATTTCTGCACATTGTGGAGAAAATGTTTTATATCCAAGTTTATGTGCTTTTAAACTATTCTGATCTGTTTTCGCTTCGATATGATTTAATATCAATTTCAATGCGTTAGTCATCAAACTTTCCCCCTGAAACGCCGTAAATATTTTCTAGCTCAGCATATTCATTATCAATTACTGATGTGATCGTATTATGATCACCCCACTAATAAAAATATTTTCCACTAAGATTTATTTTCGGCTCAGCAAATGGTAAATTGATGTTATGTGCTTTCATATAGGGTAGGAGCTCGGCTTTAAATTTCGTTAGCGCTTCTTCCGCAGATGCTGCAAAGCAATAATAGTTGAAACCCGGCTCTTGACCTGTCGGATCACCGTCGATATCTAAATAGTTCAGATTATCAGGAAATATATGGTCAGAGGTTTTATCGACCTGTATTTGGTAGAAATCATCTTCATAGTATGCAGCTAAAAAGTAATAATTCTCTTTATTAAGAATCTGATTTTCATATGGGTCCAAATCAAATTCACATATTTCTCTAGTGGTGTTCACTGTATTTGGGAATAGTTGATTAATGTGGTTCTCCGCCTTTTCATATGTTGAAAATACAGCTTCCAAATTAGTAACATGCTCTATGCTTTTCTCATTTGTCATAACTGCATATATTTTTGTTGCTTTCATAATCTTAACTTTTTAGCTTTTCACAATATCTCCGTTATTATCTTGTATTAAAAAAGGCTTGCCTTTTTCTGTGGATCGCTCCACGGGAACTTCGTCTTTGTATAATGTTTGCTTACCTGTCCAAAATGAAACTTCTATCTCAAAATTGGAATCAGGTAAAGAGGATCATTATCATCTTCACCTTTCTTATTCTTAAATTTTCTTGATCTCCTTAATTTCTTGATAGGTTATTATCAGCTTCTTACCATTCCTGAATGGTTGTATGTTACCAACTTTTATTTTATTAGTGCACAGTTGTATATGCTCCAACAAAAAGAGGATCGGAGGCCTACTTTTCTAATTTCCACTTTAAAAGTACAATCTTTTCTTTATTAAAGCAAATAATTTTCGTTAATATTTTATCGTAATACATTGATATTATAAAAATCGGTTTTGTTTTTAATCCAAATTATGCAATAGCGGAGACCTTTATATAACCATTTGACGAAGACTATTTAATTGCATTTTCTCGATTTATTTTTTTAACCTGGTTTCCTTAATGCCCAAGCTATGTCCAATAGGGTAGGGTATAAGGGAGCCAATTTAAACCTTAGAAAAATGCAAAAAACTTGCAACGGGGCCAGCTATGCGCTATCCCGAGAGGAAGAAATACCTTCGTATTTGAGTAAAAATCCGGTCGACGTTATCAAAAAACCAATTATGATAACACTTTTTACCCGATCGATTATTTAAAAAGCTCGATCTAGATTCCGTTGATGGATCTACGCAGATGGGTATGCGGTATGTAGCGCGTGAAAGACCTTCTGAACGGGATTATATGTCTGCTGGTCTGTGCTTAAAATAGTTTCCGTATTTCCTCCTCTGCCAATTGCTATACTTGTGCATGTATTGATGTATCAACTTTGAGCCGGACAGAAATATTCTCTTGAGATAGAATGTGTAGCTTTGTCATTATCTAATAAATATGTAATATAAACTGTCAACGATGAAACAGACTGATACATTAAAGACAATAAGCTATTCGGGTATTTTCCTTTCCTGTTTTACAGATTTTAGTGAAAAATGTATTCATGCAGCACCAGAACATGTTTTGGTGTACCTGTATTCGGGCGAGCAGATTATAGAGGACGGAAATAAGAGGATTAAAATAAAAGCTGGTGAATGTGCATTTGTAAGGCGAAACCACCGATTGACAATGTACAAAAACAGCAAAGGAAGTGAATTATATAAAGGAATTTCTTTGACATTCAACCGGAGCATATTGCGCGAGTTTTACAGTAAGTTTGATAAGGCGTACTTGCCTAAAAGAGTCTTGATTTCCGATAAAAATGTTGTTCAGATTGAACCGAGCCCTGCTATCACCAGTCTGTTTCAATCGCTCACGCCTTATTTTGATGAAAATATAAAACCGACCGATGGTGTTACCCATCTGAAATTGCTGGAAGGTATTTATGCGCTGCTGGATAATTCGGATATTTTTTATCCTATATTATTTGATTTTACTGACCCTTGGAAGATCGATATCCTGGAGTTTCTGAACGATCATTATATGGATGACCTCACGATGGAACAGATTGCTGCCTATACGGGGCGGAGTTTGGCAACATTTAAAAGGGATTTTCAAAAAATCAGTAACCTTAGCCCCCAAAAATGGTTGATCAAAAAACGGCTGGAAGCGGCCTACGTCAAACTGAAAGAAGAGGGCAAAAAAGTACAGGAAGTTTATGTGGAAGTGGGTTTTAAAAATCCCTCACATTTTTCTACGGCATTTAAAAAGCAATATGGCGTACCGCCTACAGAAGCTTAAAAATTGAGCTTTAGAGAAAAGATAATTGAGCCTCACAACAATGCTGTTGTGAGGTTTTTGCTTTAATTTTGTATTGTAAATAAAGGAGATATAATGCAAACAGTTGATATTTTTGAACGCTTGCGAAACGGTGAAACTGTACCAGCAGGTGATCCCGAAGCATATAAATTGAGGGAAGCTTCCTTTGCTACAAAAAAGTTGCTTCTCCAGATGAACAGTTCTGATGATCCTGCCGAGGTACGCAATTTTTTGTCGCAGATTACAGCAACAGAAATTGATGAAAATACGGCGGTTTTTACACCCTTGTATATCAATTATGGGAAAAATACCAAGATCGGTAAAAACGTTTTTATCAATTTTGATTGTGTTTTTTTGGATCTGGGCGGTATCACGATAGAAGACAATGTGCAGATTGCACCCAAAGTCAGTCTGCTGTCGGAAGGGCATCCGATAGCCGCTAAAGACAGACAATCGCTGGTTCCTGGCCATATTCACATTAAAAGAAATGCATGGATCGGAGCAAATGCGACTATACTGGCAGGCGTGACCATTGGCGAAAATTCTGTTATCGCGGCAGGTGCAGTTGTTTCAAAAGATGTACCCGACAATTGCATTTTCGGGGGGATCCCGGCGAAAATGCTTAAGAACATTGAATAGTGATGGAAAGGATGATTTATATGCTGCTATTCCTTTTTACCAGCTTACAGAGCAGTGCCTGTATGCCATCGGAAAATAGGGTTAAAAATGAAATCCAAAGGGACACTCTAGCAAACAAAAAAGTTATGAAATTGAAAATAACTAGTGGAGATAAGGTGGTTAAGGCAATTTTGTATGAAAATCCTACAACAAAAGATTTCATTGCCCAACTCCCTTTAACTGTTGATATGGAGGACTTCGCTGGGAAAGAAAAGATATTCTACCCACCGAAAAAATTATCTACAGCAGCACGAAAAGCTGTCAGCGATCCTAAGATTGGAGATATAAATGTATATGCTCCGGGGGGTAATATTGCTATTTTTTATGGCAGTTATTCAGGCTCCCGAGACTTGATCAGGATAGGAAGAATAACTGAGTGTATTGATGTTATCAATGTTACAGGTACTGTAAAGAACGTATATTTTGAACTGGTGGAACAATAGTATGTGAAGGTTAATCTTCATAATTAGAAAAATAAAGTGATGAAAAAACTATCAATTTTAATAGCGGTTTCTTTGATCCTGTTGGGGCAATCGTATGGTCAGACGTTATTAACTCAAAATCAAAAAGAAATGGAAAATCAAGAACATTATACGTTTCAACTGAACGATAAGGTAGAGCGTAAGGAAATTACTTTTAAGAACCGTTATGGAATCATGGTTTCCGGAGATTTATATACGCCGAAAAATGCGGGAACCGAGAAACTACCTGCTTTGGTATTAAGCGGGCCGTTTGGAGCTGTAAAAGAACAGTCATCTGGTTTATATGCCAGTGAACTGGCTTCCAGAGGGTTTGTGACCTTAGCTTTTGACCCTTCTTTTACGGGGGAAAGCGGTGGCGAGGTTCGCGGTGTCGCTTCACCTGATATCTTTACGGAAGATTTCAGTGCTGCGGTAGATTATATTGGACTATTGCCTACTGTTGACCGAAATCGTATTGGTCTAATGGCGATCTGTGGTCTGAGTGGTATGGCGCTTACGGCAGCGACAAGCGATTCGCGGATCAAGCGGTAGCTACTGCCTCGATGTACGATATGTCCCGTAGTATCAGCCGAAGCTATCAAGACAGTTATACCCAAGAGCAGCGTCAACAAGTTGTCGATTACTTAAGTCAGCAGCGCTGGAAAGATGCGGAGAATGGCAACTATGCAGTGGGGCTGCATGAAGTACCGTTTGATGAAAACGTCAATATGATAAAAGGAACACGTATACTTCCTGAAACGTTGCCTGCTAATCCCGATCCTGTACTAGCCTCTTTCTTTGATTATTATAGAACAGCGCGTGGTTTTCATTCCAGATCTATCAATCTACCACAGCCTGGACAGCTACAACACCGATGTCATTTTTTAGTTTTCCGATGCATGCAAACATTGAAATGCTCGGAGCTCGTGCGGTCATGCTTGTTGCTGGAGAAAATGCGCATTCGCGCTATTATTCTGAAGATGTTTATAAAATGATTTCAGGGCCAAAGGAACTGGTTATAATACCTGGTGCCGATCATGTCGATCTATACGATAAAAAGGATAAAATTCCTTTTGACAGATTGGAAACCTTTTTTAAAGATAATTTGAAATAATACTATAATCCCTTATGGTCAATTTTTTTACAAGACTGTCTAACAAAAGGCAGCCTTTTTTTGTTGCTTATTGAAGTAAATAATTCCTGCCTTTACTTTTCAGGGTAGCTTGTTTAGAAACAGTCCTCTCCAGCTGTTTCTATTTAAAGCTAATTAGAGCAGTAGCTTTCTAATTTCTTCTTCCGGTAATCCAGTATACTCCGCAAATATACTGATGCTGACATACTGGTTTGCTTTCAGTCCGTAGCAATCGCGTATAGACTGGAAGATTTTGTAGGTGTGTTTTTCTGTACGTCCTAATATAACCGCCGCTTCTTTGGGGTATATGCATAA
>NZ_ASZT02000196.1:0-7396 GCF_001006065.1 Sphingobacterium sp. IITKGP-BTPF85 | reverse complement strand
AAAAAATATTAGGCTATACTTGCTATAGGGCAAAAACAAGTGTAAACTCGAATAGCATTGATATCTGGTATACGACCGAGCTGAAGGTAAAAGGTGGTCCTTCAGATTTAGGGCAGAACCTTGGCTTTGTACTTGAAGTAGTCCGTAATGGTAATTCAGCAGTAACAGCAAGTAAAATAGAAAAACTAAAGGAATGGCCAACGTCATTAAACTTGCCTCAGTCATTGGTTTATGTTGATGATTTGACCTATAAAGATGAGCTGTGGAAAAGCAGGTTTACACAAGTTCCTGTCTTTAAAAATGAAAAGATCAGCTTCTCTGATGATAGTAAATCGGATAGTATTTTAAGATTTGCAAATGGTACTGTCATTGTTAAAAAAGTAAAAATTCCAAAGATTAATCCAGGACAAACTGTATTTGTGCAATTGCCTGAAAAATCTAAAGGTGACGCTTACGATCGTACAGGTTCTGTTTTTATTATTCCACAAGATCAGCAACTGTCTTTTTTAGATGGTATGCAAAAAGGGATGAATACGCTACCGTTTTATGATAATGGTAATGGTAAAAAATACCAAGGCGTGATCCGTACGTCTAATTATTCTCCTATCTTAGAGCTTATGCGCTTCTTTACACCTTTTGGTGTGAGTCAATTTAATTATTTAAAATTGAAGGGCAAGACCTGGCAAGATTCTGTATTATATAGACAGGATATCAGCGAGCTTGCGGGGGCTATCAGTGATCAGGAAGTTTATGTAGGTGCTTTTATTGGAAATTATGATAAAAATGGCCATGAGATAAGTCTTGAATTGACGGTACATCCGGGTTTTGATAGAAGCCAATCATTAAAAAAATTACTGCCAATTTTTAATACTACTAATGTAATGGAAATGGGTGGGCAGGAGTATGGAACGATGTTCAATAAGGATCAAGGTTTGGCAGTAACTTTTGAGTTGAAGGAGGATGCGGAAAATGTTCAACTGCGCTATGTTACTACTGGACATGGTGGATGGGGGAATGGTGATGAATTTGTCCCTAAAACAAATCGTATATTTCTTAACGAAGTGCCATTATTTAGCTTTACACCATGGCGTAATGATTGTGGATCATATCGATTAAGTAATCCTGCTTCCGGAAATTTTGCTAATGGTCTATCTTCTTCGGATTTGAGTCGTTCTAATTGGTGTCCAGGAACGGTAACTTATCCTATTTTTATCGATATAGGAAAACTTAAAGCTGGAAAGCATACTGTCCGTGTTCATATTCCGCAAGGCGAAAGCGAGGGAACAAGCTTCAGCAGCTGGAATGTATCGGGTGTATTGTTATATGACTAAAACGAAAAGGGCTGAAAATATTTATTTTCAGCCCTTTCTAATTATTTTAATATTAATTATACATTGAATCTGAAGTGCATAATATCACCATCTTCAACAATATATGTTTTTCCTTCTACCGATAATTTACCAGCTTCTTTACAAGCTGCCTCAGATCCTAATTCGATAAAATCATTATATTTAATGACCTCTGCACGGATAAATCCTTTTTCAAAGTCTGTGTGGATAACACCTGCTGCTTGTGGGGCTGTAAATCCTTTTTCAATTGTCCAAGCACGAACTTCCTGCACACCAGCAGTAAAGTATGTTGCTAAGTCCAGTAGTGAATAAGCTGCCACGATCAATTTAGAAACACCAGATTCTGCTAAACCTAGATCATCTAAGAACATCTGACGCTCTTCAAAACTTTCTAATTGTGCAATTTCCGATTCAATCTGAGCAGAAATAATTAATACCTGTGCATTTTCATCCTTAACTTCTTCTTTTACACGGTCAACATAAGCATTACCGGTATTGACAGAAGCTTCGTCCACATTACACACATATAATACAGGTTTTACAGTTAGTAATGCTAAATCTTGAATGAAATCGAAATCGTCTTTTTCAAGAGGTGCTGTACGAGCTGATTTACCAGCTTCTAAATGGTCTTTTACAATAGATAAGATTTCGTAAGTGCGTTTTGCATCTTTATCTCCACCTGTTTTGGCCATTTTTTCTACTTTTTGAATACGTTTCACAACAGTATCCAAATCTTTCAACTGTAACTCAGTATCAATGATTTCTTTGTCACGAATAGGATCTACAGATCCATCAACATGGATCACATTGCCGTCATCGAAACAACGTAAAACGTGAATAATTGCATTTGTTGTACGAATATTCCCTAAGAATTGATTACCAAGACCTTCACCTTTAGAAGCGCCTTTTACTAAACCAGCGATATCAACAATCTCAATTGTATTTGGAACAATTTTTTGAGGATTAACCAATTCAGCTAATTTATTAAGACGGGTATCAGGAACAGTGATAACCCCAACATTTGGTTCAATAGTACAAAAAGGAAAGTTTGCCGCTTGTGCTTTAGCGTTAGACAAACAGTTAAATAGTGTTGATTTACCTACGTTAGGTAATCCAACGATACCGCATTGTAAAGCCATAAAATATGCTAGTTTTTTGAATTTACGCAAAGATAAAAAATAAGTCGAAACTTTCTATGTATCTTTAATTATGTTGCAATGGTATAAGATCGATAAGACGAGTATTTATGTTGAAGACCGAATTTATGAGGTAGAAGCGGGGCGTACCCGGTTGTGTATTTTGCATAATGCAAATGGCTGGAAAGCATTTTCTAGGAAATGTCCACATGCGGGAGCTTCATTTGTAACGGGTTGGTGCGAAGGTGAAGAGATTGTTTGTTCTTATCACCGGCATAGATTTAATTTGACAAGTGGCACAGGTTGTCCCGGACAAGGGGATTTTATTAAGATATACCCTACTAAAGTTGAAAATGAAGAATTGTATGTTGCCATTGAATCTTCAGGTTCTTTCTTTAGCAGGCTATTTAAATAAGAGTTTTTTGATTAATGATTGGATACGATTATTTGTTGTGAGGATATTCCTGTATCCAGTTAAAACCACGATTCATTAACTCAAATGTTTTCGGATCTCTTTTTTTAAGTCTGATTTCTTCCAATCGCTCTTTTATTTTTACTTTTAATAGCACATCACCATTCTCCTCCAGTTTATAATCAAAGGTGTAATTGTTTAAGGTCATCTTATTTTCTGATGTATTAAAGCCGACTCCGATTCGTTGTACATTGTAAAAATTATCACGAGCTCGTGCATTTCCTTCATATTCAAAGATTAGAAATGACCAATCATTGGGTATGCTAACTCTTTTTTCTGAAGTTGTGTCAATTTGATAGATACCATACAATGGCGATTTTTTGAAATATTGTGCTATTATTTTTTTTTGATTAAAAACACCAAATAGCTGGGTTGAGATAAACAGCATAATCACTAAGACTTTGCATATCGATGCAACCCACTTTTTCCATACTCTATTGAACACTGGCCTATTAATTTGCTTAAGTTGACTAGACTCGCCTTTGAAAAAAAGGTCTGTTAAAGATTTGAGATATGGAAGTAATAAAAATACCGATAATAAGACTAGTGCAGTTGACATCAACTTTACAGGTACATCGTAAAAATAGTTTATGGCCATTATATTTAAACTTGTAGCCACTGTGATTAAAGCGCCTAAAACCATTGTTTTCCTAAACAGGAGTAGGCCTGCCATTACCTCCACAATACCAATAAAAATATTGTATCCTTTCGAAAAACCAAAGAAATTCCATGCCAATCCCATTGGAGAAAATTCACCTAGAGGTTGCATAAGCTTGGTCAATCCTGGAGGCGGCATTTGCGCATGCATCAATTTGCTTACACCATAGTTGATGAGCATGAATGCAATGTAATAGCGAATAAAGACCGTCAACCAATAATAGCACTTATTGTAATTATTTCTTTTAGTATCTATCAAGGTCCAAATGATGGTTCCCAGAACTCCAATGATAACTAATATCAGAAGTGTTACCCAGTCATAAGAAGTATCTCCGCTACCGTTGGAGAAAATGGAATAGTCGTATTGATATTTTAATATATTTTTCGAAAACCATGGTGTACAGATATGCATTAGCATAATCAATGGTCTATTGATGAAGCTGAATAGAGGGAATGAACCGTTATTACATATCACTATAAATAATAAAATAAAAACGAAAGAAAAACGGAATCCTATTTTTTTCCAAAACTCCAGTATATGGTCGTGTTATTAGTGGAATTAATCATAAAAAGGTTTAAATAATTAGCTATTGATTACTAAGATAGTGTTTTCATTTAATTTTCCATTTACTTGCGAGAAATATTGTTGGGATGTTTATAGATTGATGCTAGGAACTGAGTTCGGTATGCTTTTTATGAATCTTAATTCTTAACAAAGGAAGTTATCTTAATAATCTGTTGCAAATTCAATTATAGTATGATTTATTTTATTTAACTTGGTCGATTGACTTATATATAACACCAATATTATATAGAACCTACAAAAATAATTGGATAATTTATGAAATATTATTGTTTCCTGGCTTCTTTGTTCATCCATAGTCTATGTCAGGCTCAGGATCAAAGAAAAGAGGTCGTTTCTTTAGACAGCGCTTATAAAAGAGCGTATCATATTACAAAACTTACAGGAGAACAGCCTCGAATTGATGGGAAACTGGATGAAACTATATGGAAGGATAAGGGAGAATGGTCGGAAAAGTTTTCTCAGGTAATTCCTTTTGAACGCGTTTATACACCCTCATGGACTCGGATGAAAATATTTTATGATGATGAAAATGTTTATGTAGGAGTTTATTGTAAGGATGTACACCCGGAAACCATGAATGCATTTATTGGTAATCGCGATGATAACAGTAATGGAGATTTGATCAGTATTGCATTTGACACCTATCATGATTATCGTGTGGCATCTGAATTTAATGTTAATCTCGGGGGAAATAAGACAGATTTGACGGTGACGGATAAATTATCTGTCAATCTGAGTTGGAATACTGTGTGGGAAGGACGGACGAATATCGACCTTGCAGATTCAAGCTGGACGACAGAACTGAGGATTCCTTTTAGTCAATTACGTTATAATCAGAAAAATGAAGATGGTATTTGGGGTTTACACGTAAGGCGTATCATTCGGAGAAATAATGAGGTCCAGAATTGGAGTTTAATTCCAATAAAAAATAATGGACATGTTTTTTCTTTTGGAGAGATGCACGGTATGACAGACTTGCCAAAGCCAAGAGGAATTGAATTTTTGCCATACACGATGAGCAAATTTGTCCGAAATCCGAAAGTACCTAACAGCCCTTTTCAGAAAGGGAGCAGGTGGCAAGCCACTGCGGGTTTAGATGCGAAATTTGCACTGAATGATTTTACACTGGATATGACTATAAATCCAGATTATGGTCAGGTTGAACTGGATCCGTCGGTCATGAATCTATCTGCTTTCGAGATTTTTTATGATGAAAAGAGACCTTTTTTTCTTGAAGGTAAACATATTTTGGAGTTTGATAATAATGAAGAGGGGATGATGTTTTACTCCCGTAGAATAGGAGCAATGCCTACTTATCAACCCAAAAATATAGATAATCTGACAAGTTTTGCGAGCACACCAAATCCTATTCCCATTTTAGGTGCTATGAAGTTAACTGGCACGAACAGAAATGGTGTTACAGTTGGGTTTCTGGAAAGCATTACTGCGGAGACTACTTCTAAAGTGATGCGAAATGGTGAACCCGATAAAGAGATTACAGAGCCTTTAACCAATTATACGGTGGCTCGTGTACAAAAAAATTGGGAAGGTAATACGCTATTAGGTGGTATGGTAACTTCGGTAAATCGTAAGTTAGGAAGAAAACATCTGGAAGATGCAATGGTTGAAAATGCTTTCACAAGTGGAGTTGATTTTACTCAGTACTTTGCTAAGCGTCTTTACTATATCGATGCAAAAGGTATGTTCAGTACTTTACATGGCTCAGCGGATGCGATCCTTAATACGAAAATGAATGCGACCCACTATTATCAACGTGAATCAGGCTCGGGTTATCTGAATTTAGATCCGGATAAGAAGACCTTACAAGGTACAGGTGGTTATGTAAAAGTGGGTAAGAGAGGAAATGCGCAATGGAATTTTGCAGAAACTTTTAGTTGGTCATCACCGGGATTCGATCTTAACAATGTGGGGTATCTTCGTCAATCTGATTTTAAATTTAATGAATCTGAGATCACCTATCGAAAAACAGATCCATGGGGCCCATTTCGTTTTGCAGGAATTAATCTAACGCAGAAAAATATGTGGAATTATGGTGGAAAGGCTATTAATAATAATATTGCACTCCGTTGGAGGAGTTTAAGTACGAAACGTCGTATCGAAATGGATATCAAGGAAACCTTTAACTGGAATACCATTGATAGCCGTCAACTTCGTGGAGGGCCAGACTTAAGATTGAATTCTAATTTTGAATCTAATGTAATGGTTAGTTCAGATCGTGCAAAACGGATCGTTTTTAAATTAGATTATAATGGGCGACACTATTTGGAACAGGAGACAGGGTATAATGCAATACACCCAAGTATGATCTTCCGGTTAGGGGACCATGTTCGTCTTACAGGACAGCTAAATTATGCATGGAATAAAGATAATCTGCAATATGTAAATAGTATTTTACCAACGGAAAACAGTACAGATCGCACGACCTATGTTATGGGGCGTATGAAACAACAAACCTATGGTATTACCTTAAATATGCAGATGAATCTAACACCTGATATTTCAATTCAATATTATGGTTCTCCTTTCACTTCAGTTGCTAAATATGATCACTTTAAAGAAGCCGCGAATACAAATTCTCACACTTATGAGGATCGTTTTAGAACGTTTACTGCAGAGGAAATAAGTTTTAATTCAGGTGTTTATGAAGTTGATAAAGGAAACCATGTGCTAAAGTTCAAAGATCCAAACTTTAGTTTTAATGAATTTCGCTCAAACTTAGTTGCGCGCTGGGAGTATCTTCCTGGATCTACTTTGTATCTTGTCTGGGAACATAATCGATCTAATCGTGACGAGATTTATCAAACCGGCTGGGGAAATAATCTAGATCGGATGTTTGGGTTACCCGCAAGCAATACTTTTATGATGAAGATCAATTATTGGATCAATATGTAGTATTCGCTTCTTATCTTGCTGAGGATAAGAAGCGAATAGTTTTTTTATAATGCTATCTCAAACAAGCTAAATGATCCTTCTTTATAATGTTCAGGTAATTCTGGGGTCCATTTAATTTGACTTACTCCTTTAAATATAAAACCACAGCTTATGTAGTAGTTGTTTATTTTATCATTCCCACTATGAGTATCTAGTCTAATGAATTTTTTTTCATTTGCAATTGCATATTCTTTAGCCCAAGCGACCTGATTTTGTTACAGTAAGAATTTCCTCTAAATAGAGG
>NZ_ASZT02000195.1:0-7487 GCF_001006065.1 Sphingobacterium sp. IITKGP-BTPF85 | reverse complement strand
AGTTAATAGGACGGTTACATTCTTTACACTATGATAAGATTAAAAGTGGTGTGTTTTTGGTGTTCTCTTTGCAATTCATATACTGCTAGTGGGCTAGTGGGGCTTTTTGCACCACTTATTTTTAGAGGAAACTTTATGATAGGCATTTCACTAAAGGTTATGCAGATAATGTAAGTATCTTTAATGCGTTTGTACTCCCAGTTGTGCATTGGCATCATCCACTTTTTTATAAATGATTTTTTAATAGTAATATTTCGTTTCTAAATCGAAATAGCTGCCTAGCTATCTCTTTTCGGTTATCAATGTTGTTGTCTTTAAGTATGTTGTTGATTATCTTGTTAATATAGAACTCAATATAGTATGGGGCTTTTGAAAAATCTATCTTGTTTCCTTGAAGTAATAAAAGAGTTTGATAAATGGCTTTGACGTAAGATTCATTGAACAAAGAAATATCTGTATTAGATAAAATCAATTTGATTTCATTATTTCTATTATGAGAGTCAACTTCTTCTATCGAACTAATGATATTACCGAAACCAATTATATTATTATAAGTCGAGAGTTTTTTTATAAATTCATTTGATCGACATGCTAACAATATTACATCATGATTCTGAAAACAGATATTTGCTGTGGTAGCATTCATCATTAAATAATCTTCGCTTTCATTTCTTTCATTGGAAGGCCTGTACAATCCGTCAGAAAAGCCGTGACCAGCGAATATGATTAAGCTTTTTTCATCATAATTTTTAACATCTCTTTCAAAAAAGGTATTATCTTCCTCATTAAATGAAGTATAATTTTCACCTAGATTTTCTAATGATTGTAAAAATGTTGTTGTTGGATCTACCGCATGGTAAACTCGTATTACACTGTATTTATTCATTTAGTAATGTATAATGAGCAATTGACATATCAACAAATTCTCTTACAAATTTTAAACCATGGTCATTATTCTCAGAAATCAATAATAGAAGTTCCTCTATCTTTTTTCCATCAAAAAAATCATTTCCTGTGTTATGGAACTTATTATTTTCAAAGAGCGAAAGAGAATTCAAAACTATCAATGAGATAGTTTTAGCACTATTAATGAGAGTTATTATTTCCATAAATCGATTAGCTCTTGAACTAAATTTAATTTTTAGTTCTAATAATAAACTTAAAAGCTCTTTTGAATATATTGGTTCGTTTTTCTCGTCTAATTCAACTTTGATCTTGTCTATTAAAACAGTACTTACTTCGTTAGGCTTACCAGAGTAAATTAAGTAATTAACCTTTTTATACTTATTGTGAATTTCTAATAGTATTTGAATTATTTGTAAAGCATTTACTTCTGGATAATTATTAGTCGCAGCTAACATGTTCCAATCAGAAGCAACTAAATGGATCTGCAAACCTTGTGTTTTTTCAATAATATCTTCTTTAAATCTTTCTATGTCAAATTTATCTTCAACAGGACAATAATATATCCCTGGATTTAAGAAAATTACATTACACTCCATTCCTGAAATTTTGATTTCAGTTCTATTTAATTCGTATTCTGCATCTTCATCGTCAAATACTAAATAATTTAACGGTATTTTTTGTGTTGAAGCCATTGTTATATCAGTATTTTAAATGACGCACCTTTAAGTTTTAAACCATTGCCTATAAAGGATATTTCTCCTTTCATATTTTTTACTCTTTTTTTTACGTCATACATCCCTATACCGGATCCTTTAGACTCTGATTGTCTTGCCCCAAGGTCAAATATTAATTCGGGATTTCTAACAAATCTTTCAGGAACACCAGTTCCATCATCGTAATAATAGATTGCTAATAGCTTTTCCTGTTCGGTTTGCATTTCGATGATAATATTTTTTGCACCAGCTTTTTCGGAATTAGAAATTAGATTATCTAATGATATTTCAAGGTCTAGTGGACTTAAATAATAATACTTTGAAAAACCACTTACAACACTGAAATTTATTTTATTCTTAGCGATACTATTTGTAGCAATATATTCATGAATATACTTAGTGAGATTTATACGTTGATTTACTAATTTTAAGTCAAAGTTTGATTTAAGTATTAATTCAGATACTTTAAGTGATTTATCAATACTATTTTTGATTAAATATAATTGGTCAATAATTGCTTCTTCAATATTTTTATTTAAAATCAGACTATCTAAGAAAGTTTTTGCATTACCAATATATAGGTCAATAGTGTGCACTAATTGATCAGCATCCTCGCTCAGGGTTTTTCTTGTACTCGACAAATATTCATTTTTTTGCTTCTCAACAACAAGTTTATCTGTAAGATCTATGTTTTATCTTTCTCTTCTTTAGCTTTTTGTTCAGCTTCTTTGCGCTTTACTTCTTCTTCTTTTCGCTTTACTTCTTCTTCTCTTCTTTTTAGTTCATTTTCTCTAGCATCAGATTCAGCTTTTTTTCTTCTATCTTTCTCATCCCTTTGTTTGCGTTCAGCTTCAATGCGTTTCTGTTCCGCTATATAAGCTCGATTCTCTGCGTCAATTCTTCTTTTTCGTTCTTCCTCTTCCCTTATTAAAGCATCTTCTTTTTCCTTCTCAATTTGCTTAAAACTATCTTCTGTTAATTGAACTTGCTTTAACAGAGTAGAATCATTTGTTTTTTCAGCTATTTTCTCTAATTCTTTGATGAATTTAGGTTGAATGATTTCTAATTGTTCATTAACAAATGAAATTAAATTTTTATCATATTCAATAATCTCTACTGATTCATCATCTGATAGTGTCTTAATAAGATTTACAAAGTCTAGCTTACTTCCCAGATTTGTAGCGGCATGATTATAACTATCTGAATCTTTATCTAATTCTAATTGTTCTCTAAATTTTTGAGTATCTTGGCTGGACTTAAAATAACCTTTTCTTGTAAAGGCTTCACCCCATAAAACTCCGACAACATATCTTTCTAATCTTTTTAATGATTTATCTATAAATATATCCTTTAACAATTTGGTTCCAAGGGTGTTGACTAGTCCTCCGTCTCTGCTTGATACTTCTTTAAACTCTTCGAAATTTTCAGTAGTGATGTCAACCCTCCCGAATAGGTCCCTAGTTCCTAAAAACTATTATAGCCCTGTTGCTTTCTTTTATCTAATCCCCAACTATCGTCGTCAGAATTTCCATAAGGCTGTACTCTAAATCCATTTTTAAAAAGAAATACATTTCCGTAATTAACTGGTTCGATGTCCATTATTTTTCCAAATTGGACTTTTGCGCTACGATTTAAAAAATATAAATTTATTTTCGCTTCAGTAATGATTGGAGAAAAGATGTTATCTTCTTTGATATGATAAATTAATGTACCTCGATCGTATAATTTAGTTACTACTTTTTTGTTATTTATAACTAGCTCTATTTGAGTTGTTTTTAGATTTAAAACTTCTAAAATAGAGTTTTTTACAAAACCATTTATTTTTTGCCTTTGAGATTTTTGTTTATCGCTCTCTTTATATTTTTCACATTTTATCTCTATATCAAACTCTTCGTCAGATGAAAATGGATTAATTAATTTCTCTAAAGAATGTTTCAGCTTTATTATTTTATCTTCATCCCATACGGAATTAAGATTTGAAATTTCTAAAATAGTTCCAGATATAGAACTGTCTGGAAACTTTAATTTATAATCATTTAAAACCTCATAAGGAATTTTTATATCTTGAAAGTTCTCTTTTGAATCCTTCTCAAACTCCCTCCATGATACAATGATTTGATTAATAACAGTCTCATCATATTTTGAAGAACTTAATATAAGGTTATTTCCTAATCGGTCGCATGAAAATCTACCAACCCCTTTAGCTCCAGCATAGAAGCGTTTAGATTTAAGGTTATTTAGATGAGTGTCTTTTCTGATATCATCATCCTCAGAACCATCTTTTTTTGCTGAATATGCTACGGCGAACCACTTGCTTCTTAAGTCATTTTCTGACATGCCCTTACCATTATCAGAAATTATTATTTTATCATCTTCAAATGTAATAGATACTCTCTTTGCATGAGCGTCATATGAGTTCTTGACTAATTCAAATATAGCAATGTAGTCATCTGTGATAAGATCTCTACCAATGATGTTTTTCATGCCAGTTTTGACATCAAAAGATATTGTGTTGGGATGAGTCATTAGCGATTTAGAATTTTATTTAAAATCAACCCTGCCTGCTCACCAAAAAGAGGAGGTATAGCATTTCCTATTTGAGAATATCTTGGCACCTCTTGTGTTCTTTTCTCTCCACCCGTTGTATACTTGTTGCGGAATTTATACCAATCATTAAATGATTGTATACGTGCATATTCACGCACTGTAAAGATACGAGGTTCTGAATAGTGAATATAATCGTCAGGAAGAGTTGTAATCGTTGGTGTTGGACGTAAGCTATCTAATGGTATTACTGTTCTCTTCTTTAAATTGTATTTTTCTTTTATTTCTTTTGATAAAGATTTACCTTTTTCTGCATGTTGAAGAATGAATTCAAACTTTTCCACTGTTTTTTCGCTATGTTTAGCAAACCTGTGGCTATCAGGTATGTTATCAGTAGCATTACCTCTAAGTAAGCGCTGATAACTTGAAGTTACATTATTATATAATCCTGATTTGAATCCTTTGGAATCAGGACAATCAGTTTCTTTAATTCTTAATAAATCAGAAATAGCATCTTCAAGATTATTTAGATCATTAATTCCTTTAGATCGTGCAAAATATTTTTTATTGTTGATTAATAATTCAAAGAAATCTTCAGGTTGATATTGTGATATAACATCTCTTCTAATACCAACTAATATAAAGCGAGTTCTTTTTTGAGGTACTCCAAATTCTGAAAAGTCTACTAATCTTCCATAAACTTCATATCCACAAAAATCTTCTTTCATCATTTTTCGTTGAAGGGATTTTTTACATATTCAGAGTATATCCTTCCTTTAATCTTGTTCTTATCAAATTTTTGTGTAAATCCTTTAACGTTTTCAAAGAAAATGAGCTTAGGTTGAACCAGACGTATAAACTTAACATAAGATTCAATTAGCTTATTTCGATTGTCACTTTCAACTCTTCTACCTGCTGTAGAAAAACCTTGACAGGGTGGACCTCCAGCAACAAGGTCAATAGAACCTCTTAAACTTCTGAGCTTGTCACTGTAATTTTTTAGTACTTCATTAATGTCATGGTTAGTCATTGGTAACCATTCAGGCCAATCAAAATGATTTTTCCGATCAATTAAATTATAACGAAGTGTTTCGAATGCATCGGGACTTTTTTCAATAGCAAATTTGGCCTTCCACTGGTTGGAATTAAAAAAGCCCAAGGATAATCCTCCACATCCCGCAAACAAATCTATATAGGTATTTTTAGCCATATTATAAAATAACAAAATATATGTTATATAAAAAAATATTAAGATTTATTGAATAAAAAAATAGGAATTATTGGTTTTACATCAAATATGAGTCTAGTTTCTAAAGTCCATGGAGTTTTCTTCTATATTATTTTTTTTCCATATCAAAATAAATATTAATATTTGCGTAAAAAACGGTTTCCCGTATTGTTTCATAAGTTGTTGATTTGATGGGGTATTTGTTTTTTTAAATATATTTTCCATGCCCCCAAGGCTTACTGACAAACTTGTTTCTCACCAATAGTTCAATATTGAATGGATCTGTTAGATAATACCCTATTCTTGGACTCACATGACTTGCTTCTATACTTGTTAAGTCGTTAACCAGAGTTCCAAGAAAACCAATTATCTCTTCGTCTTTTCTTTCTTCCATTTTTTAGATTTTTCTATCTACTAAAAGCAAAATAAATCACATAAAACCAGCCTAAGATACCATGTAAAATAGCCCATAGGATTGATTTATTGCGATCCCACGAAATAATGATTGCGATTAATGATCTAAATAATCGCCACATTTTTTTGTAGTTTATTTTACAATAACATCATTCGAATTCATAAAGTCATTTTGTTTGTCAAAAATTCTATTAATCTCATTTTCGCATCTTAAAACAGATTTATTCCATCTGCTAAGTTCAACGGAAAGTTTATACTCAGTTATTTTTTGTTTAATTTCTTGGCATGATATTAGAAATACTTTTTGATCTTGTAAAGTTATAGATGTAAAATATCTATCATAAAACTTACCATAGTTTGTTGCTACCCTAATTGGATAATGTCTATTCTCATTAGTAGTAGATTATCGATAAAAGATTATGAGCTTTTAAAAATTGCTCCATAGCGCTATCTGTAGAGCCATTATAAATTTCATTTTCTAGTATATGTCTTGCGTAATGATTATCAATTTGAAATGTATCAAAGTCTTCATTTTTCTTTGCGAAGCTGTAAGCTGTTTCAAAATATTTATCAGCTACTTGATATTCGCGAGATGATAGTCTTGCAATTGCATATTGTAACCAAAAAAAGGATTTTTAGAAGCAAATTTTGTATCCTTTACTTCTTCATAGAAATTTAAAACAACAGCTTTAAAATGACTTGTATTATCAACATTAAATACTGATTGAAGTCTAGAAAATGAAACTAGGCTTTTTAAGATGCGATAATTATTTTGATCAGCACTTCTCTTATCTAATTTTAAGAAAATTCTTATTAATAGTTTTATTAGTTTTGAATGATATTGTGGCTGTGATAATATAGATAATGCAAGAATTGAAGATCGCACGTAAATTTTAGACGTGCCAAAATTTATGAATTCTTTTAAATAATCATTATTATTAAACGAAGGATTGTATAGTAACTCATCGTCTAAGATATATGTTAGTTTGTCTGTATCGAGTTGAAAATCAAATATATTGCTTGCTAAAATAAGTAGTGTTGCATCATAAAAGGATTCGTTTGCTCCTTCTATGAACTCAAGTATTTTATTATATCTATTTTTAATATCTGTTGAATTTAATAAATGTAAAAGCAATAATTTAAAGGAACTTTTACATTTATCAACTATTATTTTTCTCTTTTCGATCTCGCTCGAGGCATGTTTCCCCCACAGACCATACATACTTAAGATGGTAGATAATTGATCAATTTCGTTCGGAGATAGAACGTTTAAGTTCTTAGTAAGATAAGGGTTTTTAAAAATTATTTTCTCTAAAGTTATATATATAGTGTCATTAATTGTTGATCTATCTGATACTATTACGGTGACATCATGTGTTCTGAATAATGATATTTTTTTTAGTAGATCAAGATGGTCGCTATATTTTTCAATGATTATAACACATTTAGGAATTTTTGTGCATAAGTATTCAATTTCTTCATCAGTTTGATCAAAGTATTTTTGAAATTTGAAGACATTGTGTTGTTGGTGGGTTAACGCGACAGCAAGTCCATCTATAAATAGTGTTTTTCCATTACCTAAATCCGAGTGGATTAAAATATTTTTACCTCCTGTTTTTAACCATTCAATAATCTCATCTATTTCATGACGTTTTACATAGTTGTAAATCGTCAGCATAATT
>NZ_ASZT02000194.1:0-7520 GCF_001006065.1 Sphingobacterium sp. IITKGP-BTPF85 | reverse complement strand
AACGAGATACAATGTCTTAATTAAAGGAAAAGGGGAAAGTAAACAAAGACGATGTCCTCTTTGGCAAGAGACAGTGGACCATTAACAATACTTCAATCGACCAGAGACCCTTCTGAGAATCTTTTTATTAATAGACAGAAGCAATCAATGACCCGTTTCGGTATTTATAACGTAATTGAAAAATATACGGAAAGAGCTTCTCTAAAAGTCCCTTCCATATCTAAAAAAACGTCAGTCCGCACACTATAAGGCATACTACAGCAACGCATCTATTGCAATCTGGTGTAGATATTAATACTATTCGGGCATGGCTTGGACACGTTTCTATCAATACAACGAATATTTATGCTGAAATAGATATTGAAATGAAAGCGAAGGCTTTAAGTGCCTGCGAAGTATCTGTGGACAATAAAAGGACACATTGGAAAAATAATGATGACCTAATGAATTTTTTAAATAATCTTTAATTTGGTAAATTATTATGTTGTGTTCCAGATTACCTTATCTTTTATTATTAAGTGTTAAACGATAAAATATCTGGAACACTAACATAAATGCTTACACAACATAATGGATTTCGGACAACTTCGGAAATGAAAAGCAAGTAAGTTTTCAGTTTAACAGTAGGGATTAAGACAGAAAAATCCTGCCCATTGTGGCAGGATTTTTCATTGAATTAAACTTTTCTTTCATCTTTTTTCGTAGATTTCGAAAAGCAAAATATAACTATTTATTGAATAATAAAACGTATGAAAAAAGAGAATGAACATAGAAAACCTCCAAAAGAATACATAGAGTTATTAGAAAAAAAACTCTATGTAAAAGAAGTTGGAATTGAAAAAAGATTAGCAGAAGTACAAGACACAATTGTTAAAAGTATTGAACCTGGAAAGAAGCGATTTGTCAAGCTTCTGAAAGAGTTAGATAAGTCATTTCCACCAAATTCAGTTAAACGTGGTTCTGCGGATGGTATTACTTACTTTTTATTAGACAGTGCGTTTGAGTTATATTTTATCGGAAATAACTCCGCTCTTTTTATTGAATTACAGGGAATTATCGAAAGGTTTTGTTTAAACAAAGCCTGCGATTTTATCGCTGTTGATGATATCGCTAAAAAAATTCTTGAAGACTCTTTTTCCAAAAAGACACTAAATGACGTTGCTGAATACTTTAAGACAATCTCACTATGGTCGGAAGAAGATGTAAAGTTTGCTAAGAAGATTACAAATATTAGAAATGGAATTGCTCATAAAAATGCTGAATTGGTAAGCAAGCATTTAGGAGATGGGAAAAAATCATTATTAACTTCCATTGATGATATAACTAAAAGCGTTGACGCAGTACCTTATATCATTCATACGATTGAATTACTAATAAAAATCGCAGATGGGTTAAGTCCATCTTATTTATCTCACCCAAGATTTAAAGGTCGTCTTGAAGCTTACTCTACTGTAATTGGAATGACAATGAACCTTTTTTGCGATAGGGAATTTATTGCTTTGCCTAATGAAGTGAAATACACTATGTTAAATAGAATATATGGAAAGACATATTTATTAGGCTCTGAAGTCTTACGCTATAAAATTGGTGAATACAAAAAAAGAATAATTCCGTTTCATGATTTATTAGGTGTAGATGACGAAAAAGCTAAGAAGTTGCATCAAGAACTAATACAATTAGGTGTAGAGATTTATGAGGAAATGAGAAAAGATTTAGAGATTGACGGAAAATCGGAGATTTTTGTAAAACCTCCGACTGTTAAAATAGATTTCAGCCGAATTAAAAAATAATATTGTCAATATTTATGTAAACGATTCACCTTTATATTCTTTATGGTTGCAGATTCATAAAACAAAGGGGCTGGTATTTGTGTAGCATAATCTACATCGTTATCTTTGCTAACAGAAAATATAGAATACTTAAAGTGTTTTTGCTTTAAGTCTTGGTACTGAAAACTGGTAATTTTTATATCTCCGAGACAATAAGTAAGAACGCTCACGCTATAGGCGTGGGCGCTCGCTTATTTGGAGATAAGGTATACCAGTACCCCAGTATCGAGTAAGTGTAGTTGCCTGCGCTTTTTTTATTGCAGGAACTCCATACAAAATGAAAAACTACGTCAATATGGAGACTAAGAACATAAGCCGAATTACTACTGCATTTATCAATGATAAAAGCCCTGTCATGGATTTAATACATGACGATCTCCTTTCCTCGGGGTAGATGTTGTCTTTCGTTCCGATAATGTTGCGGACGGGAACAATCACCTATCTTCGTTAACAACGCTACCCGATATTTGCATCATCGCCCTCGATTTTTCGATAAAGGCATTATGAAGCAATTAGGGGAATTAAGAAATCAATATCCTACGTTGAAGCTAATTGCTCATAGCGATACGGATGACGAAAAAATTATCAAGAAACTTTGGAAGCTTGGCTTTTCAAAATATGTGCTGATTGGCAATGATATGAAAAAAGCCATTGACGGAGTGGTCAATGGCGGATAAAGAGTTTTTAGTAGCTTTTAATATTCATCATCTTCATATTGCATGGGAAAGTAATCATTTGGAGTAAATCCATCACAATACCCACGTGGTATATTTTTTAAGAGTTGATACCTTGTTATGTAGCCCTTTTCTTTCCATTTTCTCCCAAATCGAGATAGAACATTAAAGAATAGGACATATAGTTCTGGGTTGGATAATTGGGCTCTATAAATTTTTATCAATTCCTTTTTTTCTACATTTTTTAAAAACTTTGAATTATCCACGAGTTTTATTGCGTTGTACATATTTCTAAAATATGTGCTTAAATTCGTTTGATTTGTTCTGTCCAGTTTCAAATTGGGATTTTGGTTTATCTTATCTTGGATTTCTTTGGCAAGTTCAGTATGAATAGGACTATATCTATTAAATTTATCCTCTATAAATGACACCCAAGAACCATCTATTCCATAAAAAAAAACCATGTAAACGATATCAGCTACCTGTTCCTCCGTTAATTTATATTTTTTTTCTTCTCTTATTTTCCTAACGATTTCAAATAGCCTGTGAATTTGAATTTTAAACTGAACGAAAGCTCTTCTACCGTCAGATACGTCTGCTTTTCGTGTTTTATCTAAATGAGGTATTTTTAACTGATTTACGTTCAGATTGTGGTAATCAATCATTCTGAAAAAATTAGCTTCTAATGCGGATTTTTGATTATCTCTATTTTGACGGAGAATTGTGTAAATCAGCAAAAAGACACTAAGAATACTGAAAATTGTACCAATGAAACCACCGAAAAAATCACCAAATTTTGAAGCGAGTTCAGGGTCAATAACTTTTGTTTCATTAAAACGGTACGAGGAATTAAATATGATGGCGAAAAAAGAGGTTATGCCTATAAGCCGAATATTATGGATAGGGATACAAAGATTGCTTTTATTGTTTTGTTTATTTTCATGATAACTCCTTAATATTTTGCCTCGCTTTAAAGTTGTTCCTCCGACTATTTAAATTTTGATTTGGTATGGGAAATATAAGCTAACTCATTACCTTTAAGACTATTGCGTTCATTAAATTTTGTAAAATTTACTTCTTGTTCAGCAATGGAAAAAAACGCATCGATTGCTTTGCCAAAACGTAATCTAATAATCTCTGTTAAAGCTGTCGGTACTGCGTTGACGATTGTTTTGAAAGTTGAAAGCCTGCTATTAATTTTATGTCTTCTAAGGCTTTCTGAATACTGACTGAATAAGTAGTTTATTTTATCTTCTAATTCATTTGCTTTAACACCATCATGTAATTCATTAATCCAATTCTTTAATGCAAGCAGTTTTAGCTTACTATCCTCATCATTCCTAAAGTCTATAATTTTTTCCCAAGGGGTCTCATTACTCGGCAATGGTATAAGTTTGTGAATTATGCTATAAACTTTTTGCTTTGTTGTTCCGCTAATTTCAAAAGTGGACGTGTCAATAAGTGATGGTACGGTAAAAACACTTTCATTATTATCATTTATTATATTACACCACAATCTCGTGTTTAAAATATCGTGTTTCCAATACAGCTCATCCCTTTTATCGGTGTCTTTTTCGTCCTGCATAGCCGACTTTAATTTCATAGTCATATCAGCCAAGCCCAAATCATCTTTGTTAATTAGAGCAGTGCCACTGTTAGAAAAAGGAACAGCAAGTTGCTTCAATTCGATGAATAATTCATTTTTTACTAAAAACTCTATCTCATTTAAGGTATTTCGAAAAACTGGATATTGTTTGTATTGGAATAACCCCTCGATAAGGTTGTCTACATTTAGCATCCCGACTTTATCGTATAACAACAAATCTCTTTTCAAGTCATAAATAGCAGGAGGGTTAAGCCAAATGCTTCCAGTTGGTTTGATTAGATATTTACTCATTCTTAAATTAGTTAAAATTCTACCGTAAACAAATGCAAGCAAAATTTGTATTCGTTGTTGTCGGCTTATCAACAAACTTAATGAAATAAAACATCCTATCCACCCTCAAAATAAACTAATCCACTATAACCTTAGGTTTCTTTGCTACTTTCTTTTTCGTCTCAACTCACGAAAGAAAGTAGTCTAATCCGAATACAATCTATTTGGAAAATGCAGGTGTGAGGAACGATGAGGCGGAGGCATTATACAAAGGGGTTGTTCCGCTTTCCGCAAAAAGACTGTTCCGACCTGGGGAGGATCTGTCTTTTGCCCGACCGAATTTTAACAAAAATGGGAACGGCGCACCGTTCCCTAAAATCTATTAATTGTAGAATACATGACCGCCATCACTCCAATAATCACCGCAAAACAGGTCACGGGCAAAAGCCTCATAATCGAAGTAGGTTTTTGCAAATTCGGGCAAGTCCATTTGCTCTACCTGTTCATAGGCAAAATCTTCCTCGTCCTTGTATTCGCCTATATAGTCATTGTCAAAGTCGCTTATTAGGTCGTTTATATCCCCCTCGGATAAGCTATGATGTCCGTTATTGCACCATATTAGGAATGCCTCTTTTCGGGTTTCGTCCATGTCTCCCAAAGCCTCCAAAACCTCAAATACGCTGTCGCTTATCCAACATTCACCGATTAAGCCATTCGGGATATTCTCGTAATCTTGGAACATAAATTCGGGGTCTTCCTCGTCATCGTGTAGCTCCCTGCAAGCATCGTAAAATTCGTCTTTGTCTGCATAGTCGGATAGGCTTAGCCATTCTCCGAAGATTGAACCGTCATTATATTTTCCGTATGTGCCGACATATACGCTTGCTTCCGATGTGTTTATTTGATGTGTCATTTCTTTACTGTTTTGAATTAATTTTTTTGATTTATTCGGCAATGAGAAGAGGTGCTGCTGTTTCGTTTCAATACCATTTCCAATGCTTATTTTCCTCATGCCTGACATTTTTTTATTCGTGTAAAGAGCCGGAGTATGCTATGTTTCGTTTCGGGAGCAAGTCAAGGTTAGTGTTTAGGGCGACACAAGGTTTTTGGGAAAAAATACACCCAACGGGCTGGAGATTTTTTTTTCAAACGTGTCTTGACCTTGGGGCGACATAAACACGGGTTACCTTTGCTCCATGAAACGTGAACAATAGGCATACTCGCTTTTTAGATAAAACCAATCGTGGAAGTAATGAGGATAGCATTTGAGAAATGGTTCTAAACAGGCAGACTATGCCAAGTAATTCAGCCAAAAGCCACATTCAAATACTCTTTACATCAACTCAATAAGTTTGTTCGTGATGCGGATTATTCCGCTCGGTTAACAGGCAAAATAGAGTTGAAGATGGAGAAAGAAAAAGCGAACGATTTAACTCCCGAAAGAGTTGTGCAAATCTTGAAAAAGAAAGGAACGGAGGTCGATATAGAGGAAGCAAAAGCCATTTTGGAGTTTGTCAAGAAGATAGCTCACATTGCAGTTAACCAGTATCTAAGAGGAAAACTTTAACCCATTGAAAAAGGAAAACTGTTGTGATGAGAAAGGCAGATTTATACATACGTGTATCGACAGACGAGCAAGCGGACAAAGGATATTCACAACGTGACCAAGAAGACCGTTTAAGAAGATATTGTGAGATAAAAGGCATTCCGGTAAGGGATGTTTACATAGAAGACCATTCGGCAAAATCTTTCAAACGCCCAGAGTGGCAGAAATATTTATCCAACCTACGTAAATCAAAGAACAACAAATCGGGGTCAATAATATTATTTACCAAATGGGATAGGTTCAGTAGGAACGCAGGGGATGCCTACCAAATGATTAACCAGTTACGGACACATGGCGTTGAACCTGTGGCGATAGAACAGCCCTTAGACCTTACCATTCCCGAAAACAAAATCATGCTTGCATTCTACCTTGCTTCACCGGAAGTGGAAAACGACAGGCGTGCATTAAATGTTTTTCACGGAATGCGCAGGGCAAAAAAAGAGGGGCGGTATATGGGTACTGCTCCATTGGGGTATGCGAACAAGATAACAGAGGGCAAAAAGAAATACATTGCACCCCACGAATTTGAAGCACCCCTTTTGAAATGGGCGTTTGAACAAATCGTTTCCAATAATTTCAATACGGAACAAATTTGGAAAATGGTTCGGGAGAAAGCCGATGGAAAAGGTCGGTTCAGCAAAAATAATTTTTGGGTAGCTGTCCGAAACCCCTTGTACTGTGGCAAAATATTCATTCCTCCCTACAAAGAGGAAAAGGGATATTTCGTCAAAGGACAGCATGAGCCATTAATCAGCGAAAAGACGTTTGCCGATGTGCAGGATATTCTCGATGGGAGAAAGAGGGTTGTAAAGCCTAAAATCGTGGCTATGGACAATCTACCGCTTAGAGGGTTTCTCAAATGTCCTAAATGCGAGCGTATGCTGACCGGAAGTGCCTCAAAAGGAAAGATGGGCAACTACTATTACTACTATCATTGTAGTTCCGCCTGCGGAACACGGTTCAAAGCGGACACCGCTAATGAGGCTTTCTTAAAACAGTTACGGTATTTGTCGCCAAAGGAGGGCATGGTCGATGTTTTTATCGAAGTCTTTATAAAAGACTTCAATAACAAAACCAAAGCCCAAAACACCGAACGGACAAATATCATAGGTGAGATTGATGCGTTGAACAAACGCTATCAAAATGCGCTTTTAAAGAACGCCGATGGAGAAATGGCAGATGACGATTTCCAAGAAGTAAAGAAATTGACCAAAGGAAAGATTGAGGTTTTGGAAAGAAGATTAAACGACTTGGCAGTAGTAGGTACGGAGATTAAAGACTTGGTAGCATCTACCTTAAAAAAGGTCGCAAACATTGATAGACGCTATGAAAACGGCGATATTGAGGAAAAAAGGCTTATAGTGAGTTCGATGTTCCCTGATTTTTTGGAATTTGACGGAACACAACATCGAACTCCGAGGCTAAATTCTGCGATTGCTCTTATCTATCAGAATAACAGCAAGTTACAGAGCAAAAAAATGGGACAAGTCTATCTTTTTTAGACTTGTCCAAGATGTGATCCCGCTGGGATTCGA